>DEQC01000030.1:0-85306 GCA_002359055.1 Flavobacteriales bacterium UBA3376
AATCATTTGATCGAAGAATTTATGTTGCTTTGCAACCGTAAAGTTTCAGAATTTGTATCGACCAAAAAAGATGGTTCACCTTCTGGAAAGACTTTTGTTTATCGCGTACACGAAGATCCGGATCCCGATAAATTATTGGATTTGAAATTGTTTATCAAACAATTCGGTTATGAATTGGATTTGAGAAATCATGACACGGTTACAAAATCGATGAATGATTTATTGCAAGAAATACAAGGAAAACCTGAGCAAAATTTAATAGAAACACTTGCCATTCGAACGATGAGCAAAGCTAAATATTCGACCGAAAATGATGTTGGACATTATGGTTTAGCTTTTAAATATTATTCGCATTTCACTTCACCGATTCGTCGATATCCCGATATGATGGCGCATCGATTGTTGCAAAATTATCTGGATGGAGGGAAATCGCCCAATCCAGAAACTTGGGAAGAAAAATGTTTGCATAGTTCGAGCAGAGAAAAGTTGGCGGTGGATGCAGAAAGAGATTCGATCAAATTCATGCAAGTGAAATATATGGAGCAATTCATAGGCGATGAATTCTATGGTTTCATCACGGGCGTTCAAGAATATGGAATTTTTGTTGAAATTCCTGAAACCAGTTGTGAAGGAATGATTCGTTTGAGAAATATAGAGATAGATTCATTTTATTTTGATGAGAAAAATTATTCGATCGTCGGTCGAAGAACTGGTGTTACTTATCAATTGGGTGACAAGATTTTAATCAAAGTGGTAAAAGCAGATTTACAAAACAAGCAATTGGATTTCGAACTTCTCGGTTAAATCTAAATTATCATCATTGTAATATTAAATTTAAAATAACGTAACTTGCGTCTCTATGGAGTTGGTGACTTATGCCATATTGTGGGGAGTTATATTAAGTTTCATACTTATAGGTCCTGTGTTTTTTATGCTTTTAGAAACCAGTGTTTCGAGAGGATGGAAAGCAGCTATAGCATTGGATCTTGGGGTTTTAACTTCGGATTTGATATGTATTTTGATCGCTTATTATGGAAGTAAAGATTTAGCGATTATCATTCAAAATACACCTTCGGTTTATGTATTTGGTGGATTTTTTATATTCATTTATGGATTGGTCATGTTTGTTTCCAAACCCAATCTGAAGATGCGGCATGTTTCAGTGGCAACTCGTTCGTATTTAAAAACTTTTCTGAATGGATTTTTGCTCAACATATTGAACATAGGTGTCATCGTATTTTGGTTTTTTATCGTTGGAACAGTCGTGATTCAATATCCTGAACGTCAAGACGCTTTGTTGTATATGTTCATCGTATTGGCAACTTTCTTCAGTATTGATTTATTGAAAATATTTTTGGCCAATAAAGTCAAAGAGAAATTTACTTTGAGAAGAATTTTTTACTTCAAAAAAATCGTTGGTTTTATATTAGTAATTTTAGGATTAGTAGTAATTCTCAAAGGATTTGGAGTGTTTTCGAGCATAGATGATATGATAGAAGAAGAAATCAAAAAGGGAATGAATACGACGAATCAGGCCAAATTATTCTTTTCGAATGAAGATTAATTCATTTCTTCTAAAGCCATAACTATTTTATCGACCACTGAATCTGAACTTATGTTTTGAAAGTAATCGATTTTCTCAGCATTTTTAGGTTCTTTCCCAAAGACAGAAGTCGGTCTAAATTCCATACTTTCATCTTGTATCACATCGTCCCAACTTTGTCCATAACCCAAAAATCCCATGAAAGGATGTGTATTTCCCCAAATCGAAATCACTCTTGTTCCGACTAAAGAAGCCAAGTGCATATTGGCAGAATCCATGGAAACCATTAATTTAATTTTTCTGATAATTTCCAATTCGGTTTTCAAATCAAATTTTCCTGCAATGGATTCAATGTTTGGATTTAATTTTTCCCAACTTTCCAAAATTTCACTTTCGTTTTTACCACCGAATAAGTAAACTTTCACTCCCTTTTCAGCGATATTTAGAGCGACTGTAAGCATTTTATCCAATGCATACATTTTCCCTTCATACATCGCAAAAGGAGCAATTCCTATGGCGTTTTCTTTGACTATTGATGATTCAGGCAATTGATGTTTCAATTCAAATTCAAATCCCAATTCTCTGAACACATCTGCGTATCGCTCAACCATAGGTTTGAGTTGTTTTCTGACTTTATTTTCTTTTCTCACCAAAGCTTTTCTTTCATTGCGTGCTTTGTCGAGCATAGCTGTTTTTGGATGCGATAAAAACTTACGTATAATTTTGGTTCTCAATACATTGTGTAAATCGGCTACTTCTGTAATTCCTAAGGATTTTAATTCTTTGGACAATCGATACAATCCCAAAATACCTTTGTGTTTTCCATCCAAATCAGCTGGATAGAAAGTAAAGTTTGGAATATCATCAAATAAATCTTTGAATTTTTCTCTTGAAACATAGATGATTTCAACCTTTGGGTTTTGTTGAACGAACTCACGAATCACAGGAATAGTCATGGCAACATCGCCAAAAGCTGAAAATCGTAAGACTAAAATCCTATGTTTCATTTAAGATTTCATTTTGGATTGAAGAGCGATGGCATAGAATTTAAATTGCTTGATCATTGCAAGTAATCCATTGGCTCTGGTAGGCGAAAGAAATTCTTGCAAACCAATTTCTTGTATAAAATCCGTATTGGAAGCCAAAATATCTTCGGGTTTTTGATGGTTGTAAATTCTCACCAAAAGAGCTGCTAAACCTTTCGGTAAAATCGCATCGCTATCAGCTTGGAAAACGATTTTATCATCTTCAATTTTGGCATCTAACCAAACAGTGGATTGACAACCTTTGATGATTTTATCATCGGTTTTCACTTCGTCTGGCAAAGGATTTAGATCTTTTCCTAATTCTATTAAATATTCGTATCTCTGTTCCCAATTATCGAAAAATGAAAATTCGTCGATAATTTCGTTTTGAATTTCTTGAATTGTCATACTGCAAAGATAGATAATTTCGACTTTATATGAATTGTAGATTGCTTAAATTTGCAGCAATAGAATCTTTGGATTCCAAAAATAATTGAATGAAAGTAATAGTGTTGGATGAGAATCATGATTTGTTGAACAAAGGTTTGATGAATTTAGGTTTTCAAATCGATGAAGCATATACGGATAGTTATGAACAAGTTTTAGGGAAGATTGAAAATTACGATGGAATGATCATTCGCAGTCGAATTCCAATTGACCAAAGAATGTTAGCAACAGCCAAAAATTTGAAGTTCATCGGACGTGTAGGAGCGGGTTTAGAAAATATAGATGAAGAATTTGCTGTATCGAAAGGCATTGAATTATTCAATGCGCCTGAAGGCAATCGTGATTCTGTTGCAGAACATGCAATTGGGATGTTGTTGATGTTGATGAATCGTTTGAGAATTGCTGATGCTGAGGTGAGAAATGGCATTTGGTTAAGAGAAGAAAATCGAGGCGATGAACTCATGGGAAAAACGGTGGGTATCATCGGTTATGGAAACATGGGAAAAGCTTTTGCGAAGCGTTTACAAGGTTTTGGTGTACATGTAATTTGCTATGATATCAAAGAAAATGTAGGCGATGAGTTCGCTGTGCAAGTTGATTTGGAAGAACTTTTCAGCAAAGCTGAAGTTGTGAGTTTACATACGCCACAAACCGATGAAACTGTTGGTATGATCAATAGGGATTTTATAGATTCTTTTAGAAATCCATTTTATTTTATCAATACAGCACGAGGAAAAGCAGTTGTAACCGAAGATTTGGTGGAAGCAATTGAATCGGGAAAAATCAAAGGAGCCTGTTTGGATGTGCATGAATATGAAAAAAGTTCTTTTGAGAATTTAAAATTCGATGAATTACCTGATGCATTTCAATATTTGGTGAATTCCGATCGAGTGATTTTGGCGCCACATATTGCCGGATGGACACATCAAAGCAAAAGGAAGTTGGCAGAAGTAATTTTGAATAAAATCTCTAATTGGAAAAAAATGACTAATATTGTAAAATAATTTTCGGGGATGTAGCTCAGTTGGCTAGAGCGCTTGCATGGCATGCAAGAGGTCGTGGGTTCGAGTCCCATCTTCTCCACAGAACAATATTAATTATCAAAAACCCCGTTACAATTTCATTGCAACGGGGTTTTAATTTTATAGAAGAAATAGTTATTTATCTTCCTCCTGCTTCATTTTGAGCTTCTTGAATCATTTGCTCATTAGCTGTAATTGCAAATTCCACACGTCTATTTTGTGCTCTACCTGCTTCTGTATCGTTACTGGCTCTTGGTTGTTCTTTACCCATACCAATTGAACTCAAGCGATGTGCTGCAATTCCTTTGGATTTTAGATAATCGACTACCGAAGCTGCTCTTCTTTCAGACAACGGAAGGTTGTATTCTTGAGATCCAACGCCATCGGTATATCCAACGATAAGAATGTTGGTATTTGAATATTCATTAAAAATTGGAATTAATTTATCCAAATTTGTTTTTGCAGCTGCAGTTAAACTCGACTTATTGTATTCGAAACGAATGTCAGATTCTTCGTCTAAAATCACTTGAATCCCTTCGGCTGATCTTACAACTTCAGCTCCAGGTAAAGTGTTTTCAATTTTTTCTGCTTGTTTGTCCATTTTATTACCGATCACTCCACCGGCAACTCCACCCACTACTGCACCTAATATAGCTCCTAAGGCAGCATTGTCACCACTACCGACATTGTTTCCGATGACACCACCGATGATTGCACCTGAACCTGCACCAATCGCTGCTCCTCTTTGAGTTTTATTGGTGTTTTGAATGGCTTCACATCCAGTAAATATCATACCGAATGACAGTATTATAGCAAAAAATTTTAAATTTAAACTTTTCATAATATTAGTTATTTGATTAATTTCTTGAGAATGAATAATTGATTCCGATGGCTTTACCTTCAAACATCATATCTTGTCTAAGCACAAGATAATTTCCGTCGTTGTTTACCACTCTTAAATTGTATCCATCGACCACATTTTTAGGTTTTTCACCTTCGTATATCTTTTTGAATTTGAACATCATAGCTCCATTTTCTTCGGTCAAAAACCATTTGATTTGAGTGGTTTCTGATGGACAAGAAGGACCACCATTTAAGGTATAATATCCACTTGAATTGTTTTGAATCAATCGCCAAGTACTTCCGATGAAGCATTTATAATCCGCTTGATGAAATGCCATCACATTTACATGGTCAGGATTGATACCATCGACCGTCACATTGGTAATCGTCCAATCGCCGCGTACATTTTTACCGGCATCTACGACTGCTTTAGATTCGGCACAGGATACTAAAAATAGTACCGAAATGAAACTTAGAATAATTAATTTTTTCATATTTCGAATTTAAGGGTTAATCATTGAATAAAACGACCTCTTTAAATTGCTTTTACGGCTATATCTCAATTGAGGCAAGGGTTTTATATCTTTAAAACAAAGATAATCTAATATAAGCTTTTATTTTCAATATTTTTTTATTTTGTAGATAATCGACGAATAATTTCCGTTCCAAAATCCGAGGAAATTCGAAATTGTTCCAATGAGCATCGCTCTGAAAATTCCCAATCGATTGCCTTTGTATTTTTCGGACAACAAGCTTACATAAAAACTATCCAAAAGCAACGGATATTTATTTACAATCTTCATACCATGATGATTCATCAATTGATCAAAATCCTCAGGAGAGAAATGCCATAAATGTCTTGGAACATCATAAGCTGCCCAAAATGATTGGTAGAATTTCGCATCGAAAGATTTATAATTTGGAACGGCAATGATGAGTTCGCCTTCCGATTTCAATTTTGATTTTATTTCAATTAAAGTTTGATTGAGATCGGGTATGTGTTCCAAAACATGCCATAAAGTGATGCTGTCAAAAGTTTCATCGGTATCGGATAATTCATCGAAGAACTCTCCTTCTCTGCCGATTTTATTTTTAGCAATTTCAATTGCTTTTTGATTCGGTTCAATTCCGAAAACCTTCAAACCTTTTTTTTGAGCAAATTGTAAAAAGTCGCCAGTTCCACATCCGATGTCCAATAGTTTTTTTCCGTTTTCTTTATGATCCAATTTCGAAAACTTGTATCGAATGTTGTAGAGTTTTAATTTTTGATAAACTTTTTCAAACAGACTTTTTCTACTATCGGTATGCGAAATATAATTTTCACTTTTATAGAATTCACTTAAATTTTCAGGAATTGGATGAGTTTCTAAATATCCAAATTCAGAGTTTTTATTCAAATAAAATTCTTTTTGCGTAAGAAAATGATCTTTCACTTTGAAAGTATTCTCTGAATTTGTCGGTTGAATTTGCTGCATTAATTCTTTATGTTTCACGTGGAACATTTGGCATTATCTACCCAAGAAAATCAACAAAACACTGATGTCCGATGGAGTGACTCCACTGATGCGCGAGGCTTGAGAAATGGTTTCTGGCATGGCTTGCATCAGTTTTTGTCTGGATTCGGTCGATAGTGATTTGATCTTGTTATAATCAAAATTCTTAGGAATTTTAACATCTTCCAATCGCTTGAGTTTATCGGCATTTTGTTTTTCTCTTTCGATATAACCTTTGTATTTCAATTGAATTTCTGCTTGCTCGAGTACTTCTCTATCCAAGTTCTTTTCGTCTATAAAAGATTTAACTCTTTCAATCGTTAAGAAATCATTCAATTTGATTTCAGGTCTTGTGATGACTGAAACCATTTTCACACTTTGACTCAAAGGTTTTCCACCATTGTTTTCTATCGCTGAATTGATTTCTTTTGGCAGTATAGATTCCTTTTCGAAGTAATCCATGAGTTGATGAGCTTTGGCGTATTTCTCTTCCATCTTTCTCATTCTTTCATCATCTGCCAATCCCAACTGATGCGACAAAGGCGTTAGTCTCTCATCGGCATTGTCCTGTCTAAGCAGTATTCTGTACTCTGCTCTCGACGTAAACATTCTGTAAGGTTCTTCCGTACCTTTGGTAATGAGATCGTCGATCAGAACGCCTATATAAGCTTCGTTTCTCTTTAGAACGAATTTTGGTTGATCATTGAGTTTTAAATGAGCGTTCATTCCCGCCATCAAACCTTGACTCGCTGCTTCTTCGTATCCGGTTGTTCCGTTGATTTGACCAGCGAAATATAAGTTTTCAATGATTTTAGTTTCTAAGGTTCGATACAATTGAGTCGGTGGGAAATAATCATATTCAATGGCATAACCTGGTCTAAATATCTTTGCATTTTCGAATCCAGGAATTGCTCTCATTGCTCGAACTTGAATTTCGTCGGGCAATGAAGTTGAGAAACCATTGATATAATATTCGATGGTTTTCCAACCTTCGGGTTCAGCGAATATTTGATGTCTTTCTCTTTCTGCAAATCGATTGATTTTATCTTCAATCGATGGGCAATATCTCGGTCCTGTACTTTTAATTGCTCCGTTGAACATAGGAGAACGATCGAATCCTTCTCTCAATAAATCGTGAACTTTTGGATTGGTATAAGTGATCCAGCAGCTTCTCTGTTGTTTCAATGCAGGTGTATCTTTGAAAGAAAATCTTTGCGGATTCTCATCACCTGCTTGTTCTTCCATTTTAGAGAAATCAATTGATCGGCCATCGACTCTTGGTGGTGTTCCTGTTTTCATTCTTCCGGCATCGAACCCTAAATCGATCAGTTGTTCAGTAATTCCCGTAGCTGCTTTCTCACCCATTCTACCACCACCAAATTGTTTTTCACCTATATGAATCAATCCATTCAAGAAAGTTCCATTGGTAAGAATCACAGCTCTTGATCTAATTTCTGCGCCCATTGAAGTCTTTACTCCTACAACTTTTTCACCCTCGACTATGATGTTAGTGACCATGTCTTGAAAGAAATCTACGTTGGGATTTGCTTCAAGCGTCAATCGCCATTCTTCAGCGAATCTCATTCGATCCGATTGAGCCCTTGGGCTCCACATGGCAGGTCCTTTCGATAGGTTCAACATTTTGAATTGTATCATGGTTTTGTCGGTTATAATACCCGACATACCTCCCAAAGCGTCGATTTCTCTTATGATTTGTCCTTTACCAATTCCACCCATGGCCGGATTACAAGACATCTGAGCGATGGCTTGAAGGCTCATGGTGACCAATAAAACTTTTGAGCCCATATTGGCTGCTGCGGACGCCGCTTCTGCTCCTGCATGTCCTCCTCCTACTACAATTACGTCGTATTGATTTGAAATCATTTGTTTAATTTTTAATGTTCCACGTGAAACATTTAATTTAATTCATCGAAAAAAGCCAGATATTTATCTTCTGCTTTTCTCATTTTTTGTTCTTCTTCTTCGGTTGCATCGTCATATTTCATAAAGTGCAAAATGCCGTGTATCATGACTCTTGCCAGTTCATTTTGAAAAGTGACTTTGTTGATTGCTGCATTTTCCTCGATTCTATCGATGCTAATAAAAATATCTCCAGCCAATGATTTTCCTTTGGAAGTTTGAAATCCGATTACATCTGTATAATAATCGTGTTTCAAAAAATCTTTATTGATTTGAAGCAAATATTCATCATCGCAAAATATATAATTTACTTCTTGGATTTTGTATCCTTCCATTTCAACTGATCGATGTATCCAATCTTTCCAAAGGGATTCATTATCAATTTTAAAGTCAGTTTCATAAAACAATGCAATCATGCTGCAAATTTAAAACCAAAATCCGAGAGATACATTGAATAAACCTCTTTTTGTGGAAGGAGAATATGTCCATAGTCCGATGATAGGTCCCAATGGGCTGTCATATCCATAACCAAGACCGTATCCAGTGAATTGATATTTTAAAGGTTGAATGTCTTCGAAATCGTTTTTTAAACTGGCCATATTGAAAAAACCAGACAAATAATGGTTTCTTAGGATTTTGGCTTGAAGTTTTCCTCCTACCAACATCAAATGATCGCCAGCCGAAGTGATAAAAGGTAAACCATAAAACCTCGAATAATTCATAAAATCTTGTTCGACAAATCCACCCAAAATAAATTTCTGAGTCGTGAGCGCTTGTCCAGTGATATAATTTCCATAATCTCCGAAAAGATTGATCGATAACCAAGAATTGAACGGACGGTTGAATTGAACTTTTGCGCGTATCAAAGAGCTATTGGAAAAGTTTTCTGCATTTGAACTGAAATGGTATTTGAATTTTCCATCGACTTTAATTCCTCTTCTCGGGAAATTCGGATTGTCCAAATTATCGGCTTTGAAATAACCATAGAAACTCATATAATAGTTGTCCTCCATTCGCTTGAAAGGATCATCGTTTGGAAGATTATTGGTTTTTATATCCAAATATTGATGTTCTAAACCTGCACCAATTGCATATTTTTCGAACAAGGTCGATTGAATATAAAATTGATTGATGAATTCATGGAATTTGTAGGTCAAATGAACATTTGGATAATCTGGGTCGAAATTGCTAATCTTAGCTTCCGAACGGAAGTTGTTGAATTTCGAATTGAATCCAAAACTTGGAAGTACGCCATTATCGATAAAATAATTCACCGAATATCTTGGGAAATCTCCAAGGATCAAATCGGCCGATAAAATAGAGTTTTTGAATAAAACTTGTTTGCTGGTAAAGTTGACCAATAAACCAGTTTTGAATAAATCATCATAATGCAAACCGAATTTCAATGACTGTTTGCTCGGCTTTTCTTGCACCAAAATATTGAGCGTTTTATGTCCCCTTTCGTTTTGTCTAATTCTATAATAGATTTTATCAAAATTTCCTGACGAATAAAGCGTTTTTACTCCATCTCTAATGGTTTCATAAGAAGCCAATTGCGGAGGTCTGATGCCGAGTTTCCCTTGAATATAAGTTTCATTGAAAGATTTCAATCCGCGGATGTTTATGTCAGTAATTAATTGATAATCATTGACTGGCGGAACACTGTGTTTGATTTCAGGATGACCTTGTCTTTTGGCAATTTCTTTTAATTCATCCAAAACATTTTCAGCAGCAACTTTTCCAGCAATAATTATTTCATCTTTATTGTCGAAGCTTGTGACTCCATACCCTTTTAGATTTGGTTTAATGGTCAAATCGACCAATTTACTCTGTTCTGCTGACTTTTCAACGATGTTGTAAGTAATCAATTGTTCGATGACTTTGGTAGCTGATCTTAATTCTTCTTGAGAAGCCAATCCATCTTGCAAATCAATTCCAATGATATAATCCGCACCTAAATCCAAAACTTCCTGAACGGGATAATTATTTCTTACACCTCCATCGATATACAATTCACCATCGATATAAACAGGATCAAACAAAGTCGGATAAGCTCCACTCGCCATCACGATTTGAGGCAAAAATCCTTCATTGAAAGTCACAGCTTCACCTGTACTTAGTTTTGTAGCTATACAAACAAAAGGAATGCGCAATTCATTGAAATTTTCAATATCGTGGGTATGACGAAATAGATAAGATAATTCGTCTATGGTTCCTTGACCGCTCGAAATTGCATTGGGAATAGACAATTTAAAATCGTCAAAAGGCAATTCTAATACATATTTTTCTCTGTAAGTTTTATCAAAAAAAGGCAATTCCGTTCTGGATTTCTCATTTAAAATCAAAGCATTTAAATCCAGGGAATACATGATTTTTTCTAATTCATCGGCCGAATAACCCGATGCGTAAAGTGCACCTATTATGGCTCCAATACTCGTTCCGCCTATATAATCAATTTTAACTCCAGCTTCTTCAATTACTTTTAAAGCACCAATATGCGCATAACCTTTGGCTCCTCCTCCACTCAACACCAATCCTACTTTAGGTCGATCTTCTTGAGCATTAAGTTGAAGGCTTGCAGCAAAAAAAATAAGTACAGTCCATAAAAATGGGAAATTGAATATTTTTCGCATAAGTCAAAGCTGATCTAATGATTTAATGTGTTAAAATACACATTCCTATTCGTACAAATGTACTATTTTTGTTAAAAAATTAGCCAAAGATGAAAATTGCAGTTGTAGGTGTCACCGGTATGGTTGGGCAAATTATTTTAGATGTTTTGAAGGAAAGAAATTTTCCTGTGAGTGAATTGATTCCAGTGGCTTCTGAAAGATCAGTCGGAAGTGAAATTGAATTTGGAGGAAAAATTCATAAAATTGTTTCGATTGAAACTGCATTTGAAAAACAACCCAACATTGCTTTATTTTCTGCAGGTGGCGATTTGTCCAGAGAATGGGCGAAAAAATTTGCTGAGAATGGATGTAGAGTAATCGATAATTCATCGGCTTTCAGAATGGATGCAGATGTGCCTTTGATTGTTCCGGAAATCAATGGAGACTTGCTGGCAGATGAACATTATTTGATATCGAATCCCAATTGTTCTACCACTCAATTGGTAATGGTTTTGAATCCAATTCATAAAAAATATAAAATCAAAAGAGTCATAGTTTCAACTTATCAATCAGTGACTGGAACTGGTAAGGATGCAGTTGAGCAATTGGAAAATGAAATCGCTGGGAAAACTGCGAATATGGTTTATCCTTATCCTATTTTTAAAAATGCAATTCCTCATTGCGATACTTTCGATGAATTGGGTTATACCAAGGAAGAATTGAAATTGATGCGTGAAACTCAAAAGATTTTGGACGATCGAACTATTGCTGTTACAGCAACTGCAGTAAGAGTTCCCGTGCAAGGTGGACATTCTGAATCTGTCAATTTAGAATTGAGAAATCCATTTGAATTAACGGATTTGAGAAAACTTTTGCATCAAACAGAAGGTGTGACTTTACAGGACAATACAGATACCAATACTTATCCGATGCCGATTTATGCCGAAGGAAAGGATGATGTTTTTGTCGGTCGTATCAGAAGAGATTTGTCGCAAGCGAATTCATTGAATATGTGGATAGTTTCTGATAATTTAAGAAAAGGTGCAGCGACCAATACTGTTCAAATCGCTGAATATTTATTGAAAAATAATTTGGTCTAAATCGGCTAATCCATCGAAATGTATATAGAAAGCGCTCAAAATCAAAGAATTAAAAATTTAATTAAACTTCAACAAAAATCCAGAGAAAGAAAAAATCAAGGAATTTTTCTGGTGGAAGGAATTCAAGAAAATGATTTGGCTCTGAAAGCGCAATTTGAAGCCGTTGAGTTTTATGTGTGCGAGGATATATTTGATGGATCGATTGAACTTAATCATTTTAAAGTTTTCAAACTTTCTCCTGCCCTATTTGAGAAATTGGTTTATCGCAAAACTACGGGAGGAATTTTAGGAGTTTATAAAACCAAGGAAAATTCTTTGGATGCTATACAACTCAAGGATGGAGCTTTGGTGGTGGTTTTAGAATCCATAGAAAAACCAGGAAATTTAGGAGCGGTTTTGAGAACTTGTGATGCTGCTGGTGTTGATTTATTGATAGTTTGCGATCCATTGGTCGATTTTTACAATCCAAATGTTATCAGAAGTAGTGTGGGAACAGTTTTTACGAATCAAATCGCAGCAGCCGATAAACAAAAAGTTGCCGACTGGTTAAAAACTAACGAGGTGAAAATTTATTCCACATATTTGAGAGAAGATACCAAAAGTTTGTATGCGATGGATTTTAGAAAGAATTCAGCCATTGTTTTAGGCACAGAAAATTCGGGTTTGTCAGATTTTTGGTTGGAGGTATCCGATGAATTGATAAAAATTCCTATGCATGGAAAAGTTGACTCATTGAATATTTCCAATGCGGCAGCGATTTGCATTTATGAAGCTGTTCGTCAAAAATCATAGATCAAATTGATTTTAATTTCTGAATTCATGTAATAAAACTGATTGAGTCGGATGTATTTATACCTAATAAAAAAATTTGTGTTAAATTAACTGATTAAAATTAAAATTTAAGACATGAAAAAGTATTTGACTATCTTAATGCTGATTTGTTTTTTATTCGCTTATGCACAAGAAACCAAACATCCTTTTCAACTTAATATAGGATCTGATATAGGAAATTCAAAGGTTGAAATGAATGATCACTCCGTTAACTCTTCCACCAATGGTCTTTTTGTAGATTTAAATTATTCTTTAAAATTTATTCGTTTTGAAACAGGTTTGGGTTATTTCAATACGCAAGGAAATTGGGCTGAATCTGGTAATTCCTATTTTATGGAAAATCAATATTTGAATATTCCTTTGGGAATAAGTGGTCAATTTGGTTTTAAAAGAGGTGAAGAAGTTACTCAATCCCCATTGTCTTTATTGATCGGAGTTGGAGTTTACACCAACTATTTGATGCAATCTAAAATCGAAGGTTTGAATAAGGAAAATGATTTAGGTTGGAATTTTGGAATGTATTCTAAAATCGGTGCGAATTTTCAAATGAACGATTTACTTTTTTTAGGTGTTGGATTGAAAACCCAAAGAGATTTTTCAGACATCGATAAGAATGATATTTCTGTGAAGCAAAATCGAAATGTGTTTTATTTCAATTTAGGATTTGATTTATAGAAAAATGAAATATTATGGAATTGCTGTTATTCTAATTACTTTAACAGCAATTTTTTTTTTTGCTCAAAAATTAAAAATTTAATTCTTCTTTAAAGCACTTCAAAAATTTCTCTAAAAGTGAGCAAAAAACGACCTATTTTAATTAAGCTCTAACGAAAAATCTAATTAAAAATGACCGTCAACACTTCCAAAGATTTTGGTGGTCTAAAATCGCTTATATGAAGCTCGTAGTATTTCAAAAGTATGTTGATGAGTGATTTTCTTTGGTTTTGGTTGAAGAGATTTTCAGTTTGCTGAAAAAAATCCAGTTGAATTAATTTTTCCCATGATTTCAGTTCATCACCATCGACAAAAAAATGTCCAGGATTTGCATCGGTTGAAATTCCTTCGACCAAATCAAAATATTTTGAGTCGAAATCAATGTTGGGATAAAATCCTAAATAAACGGTTAGGTTCAACAAAAACCAAAGATGAAAATCGGCATAGCAATTTTGGTTCTCATCAAATTTCAAAAGTGAAGTTTGAAGGAATTCGTACAAATTTGGATTGTATTCTTCTTCTTTCAAAACCGAATGTAGAACTTCTGCTAAAAATAGAGCAATGCAAGTTTTTTCAGCTTGTGAATGTAGGTTTATATAATGTCGACTTTGTCTAACTTCGCTAAAATGGTTGAGCGATGTGTTTTTATTTTCTTTATAAACCACTTCAATTTGAGTCAAAGGATGAAAAAGTGCGCTGATTTTCTGTTTTTTTGAATGAGTGCCTTTGACAAAGAAAGATTGAATACCTGTTTTTTGGGTATAGCATTTAAGGATTTTCCCAGTTTCTCCATATTGAATCGAAGACAGAACGATGGCTTCAGTTTTTATCATTTTATCTTACGATTGCAATTTTAGTTTGTTTGCTTTGAGAGGCATCTTTATTGGTCATCAAAACCAAATAAATCCCAGAAGCGACATATTTTCCATTCATATTTCGAGTGTCCCATTTGGCAACTCCTCCGCTCGCTTTGGTGTGATAGATTAAATTTCCGACTACATCTACTATTCTTACGTCTGCATCATTCGGCAAACCTTTGATGGTCACTTCGCCTTTGAATCCAGGTCTGACAGGATTTGGATAAGAATACACATCTCCGAACGAATCTCCCACTTCTACAGCATCGCTTCGATAAGAAACAAGTCCTTTGTCAGTAGCAAAAAATACCACTCCCGATTGATTGTCGATGGCTATTTTGTTGACTTTATTGGAAGGCAAAGGCGAATTACCTGAGGTAAAGTGATGAACGGTTTTAGTACCGTCAGATGAGAAGCAATAAACACCGCCGGTTTCAGTAGCCACCCATTTTTGATTGGCTCCGTCAATGGCGATATCATTGATTTGAACATCGGTCAATAAAGCTTCTGGTATTCCATTTTGTTCGATGATAACGGGTTGGGTTTGGAAATTTCCTGATTTGATGGATTCGATGGGATTGTATAAAACCCTTAGTCCCATGATGGTTCCTATCCAAAGTGTTCCATTCATATCCACAGCTACTGCAGGAACTTCACTCGATGGTAAATCTCCTCTTTCAACATTTGCATCTACGGTATAGACCTCGTTCATATCGGTCATTTTCAAACCACTACTACTTCTTGGCAAAGCAGCAAATACATAATCTCTATAAAAAAATGGTTTTCTCGCTCCTGTGTCACTTCCCGAGGCCAATAAATCGATGGATTCCCAAGTATCATTGGGAGTTTTTTTATGCATAAAAGATTTATATCCAGGTTCAGCAGTGGATTGTTGCACCCATAGATTTCCTTCGTCATCGAATCTTGACCCTCCTATTCTCGCACGAAATATCAACGTACTGTTGTCTTCATTATAATTCTCAACCATTTGACCATTTTTGAATTTAAGCAATCCAATATTGGGCGAGGTTTCGTTCCAACTCGGGAACTCTAAATAAGTTGAAACATAAAATTCTGTGATATCATTTGGATTGACTTCAATATCGACCACGTCTTTTGCGTTGAGCATATCTTCAGATTTATAATGAATCCATTGTTCACCATCGAAATGATAAAAACCATTGGGATTTGAAAGGGGTTGATAGAAGTTTTGAATACTACCTGGAGCAATCCAAATTTGGTCTTGTACTGCAGTTACTGACAAAGATTGATTGTTGTAAGGTCCATCGGGTTTTATGCTTAAATTATCTCTTAAAAGTCCATATCGACGCGAACCACCGTAAGTGATATTGTTGACTTTGATACCGATATTGAGCGGATGTTCGTATTCGTGAGAATCGATGAGGTTTAAGTTTTCATCATAATTACTAACTCGTGTGTATTGAGTTATGCTTAGCACATTTCCATTGACATTAATGTTTGTTAAAGATGGAAAATTTCCCCAAAAAGACCAGTTTTCTCCATCGAATAAATAGATATTGTCTCCTGTAGAAGCCAATATTTGATTTTGAAATAAAACAATTTGTTTAAATTCAGTATTGGGCAATTGATTGACTTGTTCCCAAGCGACGAAATTTGCAATAAATTCGTTCATGGGATGCGTATAAACACCTTTTTCACTTGCGGCGTAAATCGCTCCTTCAAAAACAACGGATTCGTTCACGGCAAAATAAGCATTGGCTTGAGTGAAATAAACAGTTTCTAAAAATTCTTGTTCGATCAAATCAAAAGAAGCCAAACCAAATTCACCAGAAATAATGGCTGAATTCCCAAATGGGAAGATATGATTTACAATTTTGCTTCCTGTATAGAATTGATGCAGAGGAATTTCAAGTAAATTATAATTTTCATCTTCACCCAAAATATCTATTTCTCCACTTTCGTATCCGATCAAAATAAAACCCAATTCATGATTGAATGTAAACGAGCTAATTCCTACATCATTTAATTCATCGACCTTTGAATTCTTCTCAATTTCTTGCGTATTGGGATCGTAAATAAAAAATCCATTTTCAGAACTCGCAAAGATATATCCATTGACTTCGAACAAGTGTCTAATATTGCCATAAGAGAAATAATCATCCCATTTTACTTTAGAATTTTGTGCAAAGGTTAATCCAGTGGTGGATACAAACAAAAGCAAGCCTAAAATAATGGTAAAATACTTTTGAAATCGTGTGTTCATAAGTCAAATTAGTGTATGTAAAATCAACGGAAGTATCTGTTTTTTAGTATTGAAAACTTAGAAGTTTTGTTTGACCATATACTTATCATAGAAGGCTTTTATATGGCCCACAGCCTCATCTGCTGTATCGACCAATCGATACAAATCAAAGTCCTCTTCGGATATATAGCCTGAAGCTAAAACCTGTTCTTTGAGCCAATCGATAATTCCCGACCAATATTCAGTTCCTACCAATACGATTGGAAATCTACCAGTTTTTTTGGTTTGAACCAATGTCAGTGCTTCAAAAGTTTCGTCCAAAGTTCCTAATCCACCGGGTAGAACAATGAATCCTTGTGCGTATTTGACAAACATAACTTTTCGTGCAAAGAAATAGTCGAAATTGATGCTGTAGTCGTAGTCCACAAATTCATTCAATCCTTTTTCAAAAGGCAAACTAATTCCTAAACCAACTGATTTCCCTTGACCTCTTTGAGCGCCTTTGTTGGCAGCTTCCATGATTCCAGGCCCACCACCTGTGATCACTCCGAACCCTAATTGAGTCAATTGATAACCAATTTCTTCGGCAATTTTATAATATTCTGAGTCGGGTTGTGTCCTTGCTGATCCAAAAACGGAAACGCAGGGACCTATTTTTGACATGGTTTCATAACCTTCTACAAATTCTGACATGATTTTAAACAAAGCCCATGAGTCATTTGATTTGACTTCATTCCATGTTTTTGGTGCCAGTTTTTCTCTTATTCTATCGCCATCTTTATCTATCATATCTAACTTTTTAAATCTCTGTCTAATCTAATGAAATTAACTCGATGTATTTTTCTGAAAATAAAAATCCTTTGATAATGGATTCAATTACGATGTCGCTTTCCAATTTGATCATTCGTTCTTTTATGCGTTTTTGCGAATTGATTTGATGATGAAAATCGAAATATCCATAACCTTCACATCGACCATTATTGACCCATACAAAAGCTTTTTCTAAACGATTTCTGCCGGGTTGTATCATCAAAAAGTTTCTGTCTTCTATATTAATTCTCTCCAATAGTTTATCGACCCTTTCATTGTAACTTTCAGTTGATTCAATTCCCTCACATGCTCCAAAACATTCGTTCACTTCAAAGCTCAAACAAACTTTATCATCTGGACTTTGTTCGTTTAACTTCGGGCAAAGGTCAAATTCTTCGATGATCAATGAAAGTACATTTTTTGCAACTCTCAGATTTTCAAATCGCATGATGGGTTCTTCAGTGGTTTTGTCATGAGGTTTGATTCTCAGTGTTTTATAACCATTTTCTTCTCCCAAGTACAAAGCATTTCTATAGTTCAAAGTCTTTGCGTTGAACTTTGGTTTGAGTTGTCTAATTTCGTTGATTTCTTTAAGTCTGGAAATCAATTCACTACCGGTAATTTCGTATTTTACACTCTTAAAGTTCAATCGAATTTTATTGGCTAAACCGGTTTTGCTGGTCAATAATTTTCGGACGCCTTGAGCTATGTTCATGACTCTTGATAGATAAATTACTTCATTTTCTTCATTGAGAAAATAATACAATCCAATTCTGTTCGGTAAGTCTTTGTAATAAGAAAAATATTTTTTGCTCGTTATTTTTGGTTCGACTATGAATTTAGAAATGTTTTTATCAGAATCTTTGGCCAATAAAAGTTTGAACAATTCGATGGTCGCTCTTGCATCGCCCGCAGCTCTGTGCCTATCTGACACTGGTATGCCCAATTCTTTGCTCAATCTCCCTAAAGAATAAGAAGTAGCATCAGGAAAATATTTTTCGCTCAAAGGAACAGTATCTATAGTCTCTCTATAGTAGGTATAACCCAACTTTTTGAACTCTTGTCTGAGCATTCTATAATCAAAATCGATATTATGTCCGACCAAAATAGTTCCTTCAGTAATTTCAATGATGCGTTTGGCCAACTCATGAAATTTAGGTGCAGTTCTGACCATTTTGTCTGTAATTTGAGTCAACTTTTGTACATAAGGATCTATTTTTCGATCGGGTGAAACCAATGAAATCATTTGGTCAACTACAGTTTCTCCATCGAATTTATAAATAGCGATTTCTATTATATCTTCTTCTCCTCTTTTGCCTCCTGTAGCTTCTATGTCTAATACTGCGTACATTATTTATTTTAAAAATGTTTTTTTATGTTCATGTTTTTTGAGTTTAAATCGGTTGATGTGTAGTTTTTATTTCATTAAGATTACGATTCTAACTGCATTTAATTTTGGTCGATTATCTTTTATAAATGAAAAGTCACAAATTTAAAAATTACTTTGAGTTTAAATAGTAAAAGGTTTTAGAATACTAATTTAATTGAAAGATGGCTCATTCAGGTAATTTAAATTGTCCAACCACTGGATAGTGACCCGATAGTTTTACATCTCTCAAAACCTTGTAATCGATGGGCAATATTTCTTCTGAATGAAATATATAATCCAATCTCAAAGGAAATTTAAAATCGTGAAAACTCGTTCCAGAAGAACGGCCGATTTGATAATAAGCATCGTTTAGCAGATAGGAAATTTGTTGGTATTCATAAGAGTTCGGAACTGAATTTAAATCGCCTGCCAAAATCACTGGATGTTTAGAATTCAAAATATAAGGAACCAATTTTTTAATTTGTAATTCATGCGTTAAAAATCCCCTGGTCAACTTATTCTTAAGAATTTTAGAATTGTTTTTAGCATTTTCTATGCTTTCCATACTTTCTTTGACCAATTTCTTTTCGATAAACATACTTTCCAAATAAACATTGATAATCCTGATGGTATCATGTCCGATGTCGATATCAGCATATGCAGCTGTTCCTACATTTCCATTGCCTTCACTGAGAATTCTTTGAAATTCAACGATTGGATATTTACTAAAAACTTGAATCAATCCATGTTTTTCATGAAAATATTCGCCTAAAATCGAATCCTTTAAATCCCTATGCAAATCATCTCTCCAATAAGCTTCTTGCAATAAAATTAAATCAGCATTTTCTTTTTTGAAAAAATCCACAAAACCATCTTTTCTAAAGTATTCTGCATTGAAACTGATCACTTTGAAATCGGCTTCTGTCTGCATTTTTTGACCGAAAAATTGATACGTTTTTGCCAAAGGAGGAAATAGTCCAATGGTGAGTAAAGCAAAGATAATTGCATAGAAAATTCGTCTTGAAAGCAGAATTAATACCAAAATAACATTGAACAATACGATGAATGGATAAAATATAGGAATGAATCCAAAATAAGGAAAGGTCGATGGCGCGATGTGTGGTGCTAAGTAAATACTATATGAAACAATAATAACCGTCAGATGCGATATAAAAAACACCGGATCAGCACCCTTTAATTGGAAGATTTTTTTCATTCTTTCCCTGCTTTGAATAAAAAGTCTTTTTCTTCTTTGGTTAAACTCTCATAACCAGAACGCGAGATTTTATCTAAAATTTCATCCACTTTCTTTTGTTTCGCATTTCTCATCGCATTGAACTCATAATCATCTCTCGGTGGAGTTTTTCGTCTTTCTTGATAAGTGTTTTTCGGTTTTCTAATCGGTTTGGATCGATAAAATATAGAGCGGATGATTTGACCCAAAAAGTCGTTTCCTTTTTCGAATTGTTTCATATAAAAATATCCAAAAGCAGCTCCACCCAAATGTGAAATATGTCCACCGACATTGTTGTCCGATAAAATCATCAGTACATCAAATGCCAACAATCCATAACCAATATGAATGAATTTTATGTCAAAGTTCAATAAAAACAATCGAATTTTTGTGTGCGGCAAATAAGTCATCATTGCAAAGAAAATCGAATAAACCGCTGCTGATGCTCCCAAAAGACTGTTTCCATAGTTGAAAACATAAGAAAATCCCATGAAAGCTATGGCTCCGGATATACTTCCAAAAAGAAAAAATGTAAGGAAATTCTCTTTACGAAAATATCTTAAAAACATATTTCCAATGAAGTAAATCATCAGCATATTTAACGCCAAATGAAGCAAATCTCCATGAATGAAAGTATAAGTGATGATTCCCCAAGCTTGTCCTAAAAAGCCTTCCCAAGTTGCCTTAGCGACAAAGTAGTTTTGGATGTTGGGTAGGTTCAATAGTTTAGAAAAGAAGAAATTGAAAATCAGTGAGAATAAAAATATTCCCACACAAACGAAAATCAAACGAACATTTATCTCTCCCTGTTTATATTTAAATTTAATTTTTTCTATAAAATCAGTCATAATAATTTCCTCTATGTAAATTTCTCTTCCATCTTCTGATCAAAATAAATCCAATAATCGCACCACCTATATGTGCAAAATGCGCCACTGGATTCCATGCGTAATCTTGAATCGCCATGAAAAATTCGAGTGCAATCAAGGCGGGAATAAAGTATTTAGCTTTTATTGGAATCGGTAAAAATATCAATGCCAATCTCGCATTCGGATACAACATTCCAAAGGCTACGAGAATTCCATAAATCGCTCCTGAAGCTCCGACCATTGGAGTGATATAATATCGTGCCAATGTTTTCACTTCTTCTGAAGAATTAGGTAACTCAAAACTATAGTTTGGTGAGCCCGACAATTTGAGGGTTTGTAAAAACGAATCCGGCTCAACGCCCATAGCGACTACAGCAGTTTTAAGCTCTTCGATTTGTAAATAATTGGTGAAATTAAACAATGCAAATGAACCCAAGCCTGCCACGAAATAAAGAATCAAAAATCGCTTCGATCCAAGTGTATGTTCAACAGTCGATCCAAACATCCACAACGCAAACATATTGAATAAAATATGCGAAATATTTGGAAAAGGAGCATGCATAAACATATGGGTGATGATTTGCCAAGGTTTAAAATTGACAGATTCAGGATAGAATGCACCCAAAGTATGCGCCAAAGCAATTCCTCTTTCACCAAAAACATAAGAAGCCAAAAAGAATAATCCATTGATGATTAGTAAGTTTTTGGTAACGTTGGGAATGGATTGTCTAAACATAAAATTAATTTAATTTTTTAAAAATTTCATTTTCTGAAACCTGCACGAAAACAGGTTTTCCGTAAGGCGAAAAGTTTGGTTCTTTCAGTTGTAACAATTGCTGTGCCAAATACTTCGCTTGTTCAGGTAGCAAAGAAACCCCCTTTTTAATTGCTGTATTTTTGGCGATGATTTTTGAGATTTCAACATTGAAATCGATTTGCCCATGCAGGTCGAGTTCTTTCAAAAAATCCGAAAAAATCCCTTCTGTATTTTCAACTTGAACATCGGTCGGTAACGCATTGACTTGAAAATTATCCTCTTTAAATTCTACATCGAATCCAAAGTTTACCAAGTCGATTTCAATTGACTTCAGTTGACTAATTTCCGTTGGATTGGATTGAATTTCGACGGGAAACAATAGTTTTTGACTGAGTGCATTGCCCCTACTCTGTTTTTTGAGTTTATGAAACAAAACCAATTGATGTGCACGGTTTTGGTCGATGATCAAAAGTTCTCCCTTGAATTCTGTGATCAAGTATTTGTTTTGCCATTGAATCACTTTCACATCCAAAACTTCAGATGTTTCATCTGTTGAAATTGTAGTCTGAGTGGGTTGTTCAACTTCAAATTCTCTGATGGATTTATACAGATTTTCTACAGGTTTGATAGAATGCGGTTGAGGCTTAACATCAAATGGGTTGAAGTTTCTATCGACCTGAATTTCAGGAGTTTTAATCGGATGATTTGCTTGTCGTGTGGGCGCCAAAGAATACTCTGGATCCAAATCGAAATCGATGGATGGTGCAATGTTGAATTGACCTAATGAATGTTTTACCGCTGATCTCAACATAGCAAAAATCGCATATTCATCTTCAAATTTAATTTCAGTTTTTGTCGGATGAATATTGATATCGATTTTACTGGGATCGATTTCCAAATACAAAAAATAACTCGGAATGTATTGATTGGGCAACAAATCTTCAAAAGCTTCCATGATGGCTTTGTGAAGGTATGGACTTCGTATAAATCTTTGGTTGACAAAGAAATATTGTTCACCTCTTTGTTTTTTTGCACTTTCAGGTTTTCCTACAAATCCAGAAATTTTCACCAATTCTGTGTCTTCTGAAATCGGCACCAATTGGGTTTCAATTTTCCTTCCAAAAACCTGAATGATTCTTTGTTTTAAATTGCCGGCTTTCAGCACATAAACTTCGGCATCATTGTGTATCATTCGGAAGTTGATTTGCTCATGAGCAAGTGCAACTCTTAACAATTCTTCTTGTATATGCTTGAGTTCAACTTGATTGGATTTAAGGAAATTTCTTCTGGCAGGTACATTGTAAAACAAATTTTTGACTGCAATCGAAGTACCTATTGTACTTGCTGCAGGCATTTGGTCTCTTACGGCTCCACCTTCGATGATGAGTCGATTGCCTAAATCTTCATCTTTTTTTCTACTGAGCGCATCGACTTGAGCAACTGCAGCAATGGATGGTAATGCTTCTCCTCTAAAACCTTTGGTTTGAATGTTAAAAATATCGGCAGTGGTTTGAATCTTTGATGTGGCGTGTCTTTCGAAAGCCATTCGCAAATCAGTAATGCTCATCCCTTTGCCATTATCGACCACTTGGATCAAGGTCCTACCTGCATCTTTTACGATTAAGTCTATTTCTGTTGCTCCCGCATCTACCGCGTTTTCAATCAATTCTTTTACCACAGAAGCCGGTCTTTGTACCACTTCGCCAGCAGCGATTTGGTTGGCCACATGATCGGGCAAAAGTTGTATTACATCACTCGTAGAAATCATAGCCTACAAAGTTACGAATCCAATTTCGAAATTTAAAATAGGGTTTGCTTTAGTTCGTTTCAATAAACTATTATTCGATTGAAAATCAATGAAATTTTCAATGTGTAAAGTTTATAATGGGTGAATTAAGATTATAATTTGTTTTTTAAATCAGCCATCATCACTGCAGCAACTGCAGCTTCTATTCCTTTGTTTCCATGCTTTCCACCTGACCTGTCCAAGGATTGCTGCTCATTGTCATCGGTCAAAACACAAAAGATAACAGGAATATCCTGGCTTAGATTTAAATCTTTAATGCCTTGAGTCACTCCTTCACATACATAATCGAAATGCGAAGTTTCACCGCGAATCACACTTCCTATTGCAATGATCGCATTGAATTCACCTTTTTTGCAAAGCTGAGAAGAGCCGTAAATCAATTCAAAACTTCCTGGCACTTCGTAACTCAAAATATTTTCCTTCTTAGCTCCTAAGTCAATTAAAGTATCAATAGCGCCTTTTTGTAGGTTGTGAGTGATGTGATCATTCCATTGTGAAACAACAATGCCGAAACGATAAGCTTCGGCATTGGGTAAATTATTTTTATCGTATGCTGATAAATTTTTATTTTCAGTTGCCACTTGTAACGTATTTTAATTTTTCAATGTATTTGTTGACTTCATCATTTACATTTGGATATTTGTCAGCCAATGCTTGGAAGTAAGTCAATGCTTTTTCATTTTCACCTAAATACATCGCCAATTTTCCAGCTTTTGTATAATAAAGGTTTTGAATCATTTCATTGTTGGTTCTTTCAGCTGCTTTCACATAATAAGACAGAGCTTCTTTTTCTTTTCCAGATTCAACCAAAGCATTTCCAATCATACCATTTTTTTGTGCATCTAAAATTTCATCTTTGGTTTTGAATTTTTCAAAAGAAGAAACAGCTGAAGCGTAATCACCTAATAGATAATAAGCTTTTCCGGCTTTATAAAGCGCTTGATTGGCAGTTGCAGTTCCACTGTATTTATCGATGATTTGTTCATAACCTTGGAAACTTCCTGGGCTTCCTTTCAATGCCAAAACAATTGAATCTTGTTGGAAATATTCGTCTGCCTGAATCATTTCGATCATCGCTTTCTCTGATTTAGGTTCAATTACAGTTTTTAAATAAACGAAATATCCAATTGCCAGCAATGCTAAACCAGCAAATACTCCTACAATTACTTTTGAATACTTTTCGAAAAAGTTTTCCGCTTTGTACGCCGTTTCGTTTAAACTATCTATTACTTTTTCAGTAGTATATACTTGTTTCTTTTTGCTTTTCGCCATTTTGATTGAATTTCAAGTCTGCAAAAATATAAAATTAGTCCATTCTGTACAAGTTTTGTGAGAATTTCATAAAGACTGTTTATTTTTTATTAAATATTCATTTGCTTTCAAAGCAATTTGATAGTCAAATATTTATTTTCAAATATTCATACTTTATCTGGAAGCATGCCTTTCCAAGTTAAAAGTGGAAGAGTGGAAAAATGAAACAGCAGTTTATTACTGGTTTGGTGACTCTGTTTTTGGTTTAAATGAAGTTATGTTAAAGCTGATAACTCCACTTCTTAAATCACCAATATTTATAACTTTTTTTACATGGGGAGTCATTGCTCTTGAGCTTATGTTGGCATTGTCTATTTTTGGAGTAAAGAATAAAAAACTTAGTTTTACATTTGTGATTATAGGTGTTTTGCTACATCTGTCATTCGCTATTTGTTTTGGATTAATCAGCTTTTTCTTGGCCATGTCGGGAGCACTTATTTTATATCTTTTAGCAATTAATTATAATTTTAAATTAAAGTTTATATGAAGACAATGTGTTTTAAATCCAATATGGATGTTAAGGTTAGAGTTTTAACTTATACTATTTGTATGATATTGGTTTTGGTGTCAATTTCCTTATTTGTCTTGTTTTTGAGATCAGAAGGTGATATTTATACAAGATTTTCATTTTTGCTCATCGCTTTTTTATTGACAGGAACTGCCTTTTACTTTTATATTCAGAGAGTTCGTGAGATAGTGTATATAGCTGATGATAAATTAATTCTCAAAAAATCTTTCTCATCTGTCACCATTCCAGTTGGAGAGATTACTTCCATTAGAAAGGTTAATTATAACTCAATTCCTATGACATTTGGAAGTAAAGGGTTTTTTGGGTTTATTGGTTCTACAATGGATGATTACGTCTCAAATGTTTCCAATACTTCTGAAATGTTGGCGATAGAGACGAAGAGTAAGAAGTACTTGTTAAGTTGTCAAAGTAGCACTGAATTAGTGTCGATTATGAATAATGAAACCAAAACATAATAAAATAATAAACAGTACAAATACGAATATCTGTACTGTTTAAAACAAAGTATTATTTGGTGTAATTTTCAGAACATTACATGTGTAAAATCTCAATTATTGAAATTCAGCTTCATTTACTTTTTCGTTCAACTTTACATCGGTTAAGTCAAACACCATTTGTTGTCCGATATCCATCACCATTTTTGCTGGGATTTTTATGCCTTCAAATTCTTTATAGTTTTCAAAGGTGATAATTTGCACCATTTGTTGACCGCCTGCGTCAATCTCAACAGTGTTTCCTAACTTTAAACCTGAATCAACACTATAAAAAGTTTTGCTCATGCCATTGTCGAGAACATAAGCATCTTCTCCATTGAAATTTTCAATACCTGTGATAGTAATTCCAGAGTTTTCATTCAGATATAATTCTGGGAACGGATAAGAATTTTGTTTGTAAGTTTTAATTTCATCTTCATCCATTTCAGATTTCATGCCTTGAATGGAATTGTATCCAGTTTCTCCATTGAATACAGATTTTTGGAGTTCCATTCCCATAGCAGAAATCACAGTCAATGATTTGCCTTCAGTAGTCGATATGCTCTTCATGTTTACTTTCATTCCTTGCATTTCAGCTTCATAGTTGGCGATGAGCGTTTTAACGGTTTTTGTGTTTTCACCACCGATGGCTTCTATGTATTTGTCCATGATAGATTTTACGGTAACATTTGCATCGATTGTTTTCTGTTGTGGTTTTTCAGTTGGATTTCCAAAACGGTCGAAATAATTGATGGTGTAACCCAATCTTTCCAGTCCAGGAATCACATCGCTCCCCTTACCTACTACTAAAATTCTTGCATTGTCATAACTAAAGTATTTTTGAGCAGCTTTTTGAACTTGTTCAGCAGTTACTGCATTGATATTTCTGATATAATTTTCATAAAAATTATCAGGTAAATTTTGGGTTTGTACCAACAAAGCTTGTCTTGCAATGAATTCTGGTTTTTCTGCATCCATCACAAAGTTCCCAATCAAACTCGCTTTTACAGCATTTAGAGTATTGGCATCTACTTTATCCTCACGGATTCTTTTCAATTCTTTCATTGCTTCAAATACCGCACTATCGGTAACTTCGTTTCTTACTGAACTTGAAGCTTTGAATTTGTCCACGTATTTATTTCCTCTTAACCTTGAAAAAGCACCATAAGTCCAACCGTGAGCTTCTCTTAAATTCATGTTCAAATAACTGTTGAAATCACCACCAAAAATTTGGTTAGCGATTAAGGCAGGATAATAATCCTCATCGGTCATTTTTAAGTCAACTATGCTCAAAATGGCAATTTCTGATTGAACCGCATTGGGCATATCGACAAAATTAATTTCTGTTTTCGCTACATTTTTAGGTTCATTATATTTAGAAATAGGAAGGTTTCCTTTTTTCCATGATTTGAATTCTTTTTCGACCAATTTCTTTACTTCGTTGAATTTCACATCACCTAAAATGATGAGATAGGCGTTGTTTGGTACAAAATATTTGTTATAATGATCTTTTATATCATCTAAAGTCAAAGCTTTCAATTTCTCTTCGGTTGTAAATTCACCATTGGGATGATTTGCACCAAATACCAATACGTTTTCCACTCTTTGAGCATTGGCTTGAACACTTCTTTCTTCAGCTTTTAATCCATCGATAAATCTTGCTTTATCAGTTTCAAAGTCATCTTGAGTAAATTTAGGATTGATAAACCCTTGTGCCATTAATTCCAAAGTTCTTGAGAAGTATTTCGACAAAGAATTTGCGAAAGCACCTGATGAATGGAAATTAATTCTCGCACCCATAAAGTCGATTTCTTCTTGGAAATCTTCCTTAGAGATTTTATCGGTTCCGTTACCAATCAAAGATCCTGTCAAATCGTGAATTCCTTTTTTATCACCTTCTGTAAACGGAGGATTGTCAAGGCTCAAAGTCATGGTCACTTGAGGTAATTTGTGATTTTCAACCACCATTACTTTCAAACCATTTTTGAGTTCAAATGTCTGAGGTTTTCCAAGATTTACTTTAGGTGAAGGTCCTGGTTTAGGCTGAGATCTATCGACTTGCCCAAAAGCGCCACTTGCTAATAACACCATAATCAGGCTATATATAATATTTTTCATTCTTATTAATTTGTAGATTTTGATAATTAATTTTCTGGACCATATTCTAATACTAGTCTCTGATTGTCATTCAAATACTTATTAGCAGCTTCTCTGATTTCTTCTCTGCTGATCGAACGATAAATGTCCATTTCAGTGTTGATAAGATTTACGTCTTTGTAGAGTAAATAATAAGTTGCTAAGTTGTGAGCTACACCTTCTACATTTGAATTGGAGCTAACATATCTGTTTTCTAATTTATTGATGATGGTTTGATATTCTCTTTCAGAAATCAAATCGGTTTGTAATTTTTTGATTTCATCTGAGAAAACATCGATGATTTCATCCATAGTTGTTTCTCCAATTGGAAGAGCATAAGTGAAGTAGGTTCCATAATCTTCTTGACTGAAGTTAAATGAACCTAATTCCAAAGCTTTTTTCTCAACATCTACCAATCTTTTGTACAATCTCGAACTCTTACCATCGCTCAAAACCATAGAGATCATATCTAAAATCCTGGCATCTCTCGATTTCATCGAAGGTGTTCTGTAGGCCGTCAAATACATTGGAATTTGAACATTTGGATCTTTCCAAGTTGCTCTGATTTCTTCTGTAATTGGTTCTTCCACATATTCTTTTTTAGGAATTAATTTTCCTTTTTTTATGGGTCCGAAATATTCTTCAATCCATTGTTTGGCTTGTTTTTTATCGAAATCTCCAGCTACGACTAAAACAGCGTTATTTGGAATATAAAATTTCTCATAAAAATCTAAAAATTCATCCAAAGTTGCAGCGTCCAAGTGCTCCATCTCACCTATAGTTGTCCATCGGTATGGATGATTTTTAAAGATATTTTCTTTTACAGCTTTTAGAATATTTCCATAGGGCTGATTGTCGACTCTAAGCCTTTTTTCTTCTTTTACAACCTCATTTTGAGTATCGACTCCAATTTGATTGATCACTGGATGAAGAAGTCTTTCAGATTCCATCCATAAACCTAATTGTAAATTGTTGGATGGGAAAACTTCATAATAATAAGTTCTATCGTCGCTGGTGTTGGCATTGTTTCTTCCACCGTTTGATGAAACTATTTTAAACCACTCACCTCTTCCGATGTTTTCAGTTCCTTCGAACAATAGATGTTCAAAAAAGTGAGCAAATCCTGTTCTGTCAGGTTGTTCGTCTTTTGCGCCTACGTGATACATTACCGAAGTAATTACTACAGGTGCTGAATGGTCTTGATGCAAGATGACATGAAGACCATTGGATAGGTCGTATTCTTCAAATTCGATTTGTTGAGCAAAGGATTGAATGCCCATTCCCAAAGTGCCCATTAATGCGAACATAAGTCCAATTTTTTTCATATTTAATTTGATTGTTACTATACTATATGTTTGTTAAAATTCGCTTTTGTTACAAATGAACAAAAAAAGCTGAGTTATTTCTGTTAAAATACAAGTTTATCCGATTAAATTCTCGATTTAAATCTATTTTATCAATTTACCATTTCAACTCTACTTCAAAGCTGAATTCACCTTGCCAAGATGGAGTTTGTGATTGATTTTGCTCAACTTTGATTTGATGAATGCCTTTGTTTTCAATGATAAAATTCTCTACCGATTGTGAAAACAGTGGTTTTGTATTACCGGCTCTATCGCTTATCTCCGAAATTATCAAATTTGATAAACTATCAATAGCTGTTACTTTTAGATTCATTCGATGTGCTGTGTCCGAATCAAACACGAAAACTATGGGTTGATTTGGCTTTTTTAAAGCTTTGATTTGAGCGTTTCCGTAAGTTATTTTTACTTGAATGGTATCTGAAATTTCAGTTGAAATGATAGGATTTTCGATGGTGATTTCTTCGGTGTCAATTGAATCGATGGGTGTTTTTTGAATGGAAGAAGAATTTTTTTCTGAAGATGATTTAGGCTTTAGTGATTCAATGTATTTTTTTTGGTCAAATTCTTGTGGTCTAACAATTGGCGTTTGAGGTTTCATTTCACAGGAAACCAAAATGATTGAAATTACGAAGAAAATAGCCGAACGCATAAACAAAACTTTCGGTAAATTTACAATGAATCGTTTAATATTAAAAGATGTTATATTACAAACAACAAGGAAAAGGTCCGAGCATAGTTTTTATTCATGGTTATTTGGAGAATGGAAATATGTGGGATGAATTCGCTGAGGAACTTTCAGAGGATTATCAATCGATAATTATGGATTTGCCGGGTCATGGAAAATCAAAGTCTTATTCTGACACGCATTCGATGGATTTTATGGCAGAAAAAGTCAATGAAATTTTGGATGAATTAAACATTTCTGAGGCTTTGTTCATAGGTCATTCTATGGGTGGATATGTAGCTTTGGCTATGGCTGATTTATTTCCAGAAAAGGTCAAAGGATTGATATTGTTGAATTCATCGAGTTTATCAGATACAGAAGAAAAAAAGGAAAATCGATTGAGAGCTGTTGAATTGGCCCAAAGGAATTTACCTACTTTAATCAAAATGAGTATTCCCTTGTTGTTTCAAGAATCTAAGTTGCATTTGTTGAAAACTGAGAGAGATTTTGTAAAGGAAATGGCGATGACAACCAGTGTTGAAGGAGTTCAAGCGGCGCTTAGAGGAATGAGCATTAGAAAAGACAGGACTTTTATATTGAATGAATTCGATGGCGAAATTGGAATTGTTTTGGGAAAATTTGATCGAACAATTGATCCAGAGCCATTTAAAAAAGTTATTCCTAACCGAGAAAACATCGAAATTTTGGAATTAGAAACTGCTCATATGTCTTATTTGGAAGATGAAAAACCTACGTTAGAATTTATCAAAGAATTTTCTTCTAAAGTTTTTAGTCAGAAGCGTTAATTTTTGATGGACTCTCTAACTTCCAATCTTTTTTGTCTTTCTTCTTCGGGCAACATATTTTCTAATTCATTTCGAACTTCGAGCAAAATAGCGCTAAATACTTCAGGTTTCACAACATAATATCGATAGCTATCTGTGAAGTCATCGACTTTTAGTCCTTGGTTCTGTATGATTTGAATGTCTTTTTCGGTCGGATTCCATTCGACACTTGGAATTTGGTTCATATAAGTGGGTTGTTGATGCAAATAAATTTGCACCAAAACCTCAGTCATTTTTTCTTGGCTGACAAGATTTTTGGGTTTTTCAACGATTTTGTGACAACCAACGGAGAGAATTATTATAAAAACAAGACTTATCAACTTTTTCATAATCTTCCAAATATACTTCGAATCCTTAACATTAAAATTCCAAAAACTGCTTCACCCATGATATTGGCACTGATTTTAGATTCACCCGCTACACGATTGGTGAAAATAATTGGCACTTCAATCAGTTTAAAATTCTTTTTCCAAGCTTTGAATTTCATTTCAATTTGGAAGCCATAACCTTTGAATTTAATATTGTCTAAATTTAAAGTTTCTAAAACAATTCTTCTGTAACCTACAAATCCAGCTGTCGCGTCATTGATTGGTAATCTTGTAACGAAGCGCGCATATTTTGAAGCGATGAAAGAAAGTAGAACTCTTGACATGGGCCAATTGACAACATTGACTCCATGAGAATATCGAGAACCAATAGCTACATCATTACCATTTCTCAAAGCATCCAAAAGTTTGGGTAAGTCGTCAGGGTTGTGCGATAAGTCAGCGTCCATTTCAAAAATGAATTGATAATTCCTTTGCAGCGCCCATTTGAAACCATGTGTATAAGCTTTCCCTAAGCCATCTTTTTCTTTTCTAACTTCGAGATGAAGTTGAGGTAAAGATTTCTGATGCTCTTTCACAATTTGACTGGTACCATCAGGGGAGCTATCATCAACCACCAAAATGTCAAAAGGAGTTTTTAAATCAACGACTCTTTTTATGATATTTTCAATGTTTTCTTTTTCGTTATATGTTGGAATGATCACTAAGTTTTTTTCCATTCGTCAAAATATGTAGCAAATATAATTCATATCTATATATGGCTTTTGTATTTTTGTAAGAATTATGAAAAACTTAGCATCCATCATATTTTTGGAGAGGCCGGTCGAGGATTTGGACTGGGTGGTCTATATATTGGTTTTGACCATGGTGATAGTGGCGATTGGTCGGGTATTGTTCAACAATAACTTCGAATCATTGAGGAGATTCGATCGATTTTTAGAGGTAAATGACAATCAAGCTTTGTTTGGATTGTTGTTTCAAATTGTATTTGCAATTTTATTCAGTAGTATTATCGTCACTTTTTTTTCAGGCAAATATGATTATTTGTTGCACACTCCTTATCTGAAGGTGGGTGTTTTGAGTATTTTGATTTTGGTTTTCTTTGGTGTGCGTACATTGTTGAATCGTGTTGCGAGTTTTGCTTTTGGGATTACTTATGACAGGATTTACAACACAAAAACCTTTAATTATTTCCGAGTTTATTTGGTAGTTGCATTATGGATAGCAATTTTATTGTTCTATTTCACACCGATTAACCGATTTATTTTGTTAGGAATCTTGTTGATTTTCATGATAATAATCAGAGTTGTTTCATATATGCGTGTGATGAAAAACCAACAAGATAAGAAAAGTAAAATTTGGTATTATAATATTTTATATCTTTGCGCACTAGAAATATTGCCTATGTTGGTATTGTTTAAACTGCTAAGTGTTTGGTAATCAAAATAAAATGAAAGTAAAATCTATACTGGTTTCACAGCCTCAACCAAAAGAGTCTTCCCCATATCATGAGTTGGGAAAAAGAAATAATATAAAAATTGATTTTCGTCAGTTTATTCATGTTGAGGGAGTAAGTGCAAAAGACGTAAGACAGCAAAAGATAGATTTTTCGAACTATACTGCTGTTATTTTTACGAGTAGGAATGTAGTTGATCATTATTTCCGATTAGCGGAAGAGATGCGATTTACGGTTCCTGACGATATGAAGTATTTTTGTCAATCTGAGGCAATTGCTCACTATTTACAGAAATATATCGTTTATAGAAAACGTAGAATTTATGTAGGAGAAAAAGGAATTCAAGATTTAACTCCTCACTTTAAGAAATACAAAAACGAAAAGTATCTTTTACCATCTTCTGATGTGTTGAATCCATCGGTACCTATGTTGTTGAACGAATTAGGTTTGAAGTGGGACAGAGCTATTTTATGTCGAACTATGTCGAGTGATTTGTCGGATTTAGAAGATGTAAAATACGATATTTTAGTTTTCTTTACGCCTTCAGGAATTAAATCTTTATTTGAAAACTTTCCTCAATTCAAACAAGACAAAACGAGAATTGCAGTTTTCGGAAAGACTACTGTAGCTGCAGCAGAAGAAATGGGATTGAGAATTGATATTCAAGTTCCGACTCCTGAAACTCCATCCATGACAATGGCTTTGGAGAAATATGTGCAGGAAGTTAATAAGAAGTAATCGTCCTTAATTAAGGATAGTTATTGTTTGGCTTATGAGAAACCTATGGGTAATCAAGCCCAAACCTAAAGATGAAATCGTTAGCTTACTCGAAGATGAAGTAAGGCTACCCAAAGCTTTGGCTACAATTTTAGCCCAGAGAGGGATAGTTAATTTCGATTTGGCCAAAGAGTTCTTCAGGCCAGACCTTTCCAAACTCTATGACCCATTTTTGATGGTAGATATGCAATTGGCGGTAGATAGAGTTTTGGAGGCGATTCGAAAAGAAGAAAAAATCTTGATTTATGGCGATTATGATGTCGATGGAACCACGGCAGTTGCCATGATGTACGACTTTTTAAAGTCGATTTACCCCAATGTGACTTATTATATTCCTGATCGTTATACCGAAGGTTATGGAATTTCAATTCAAGGAATTGATTATGCAAATGATAACGACATCTCCTTGATCATTGCTCTGGACTGTGGAATCAAAGCGGTGGAGAAAGTTGAATATGCTTCTGAAAAAAACATAGATTTTATCATTTGTGACCATCATTTACCAGGCAAAAAATTACCAAAAGCAGTTGCAGTTTTAGACCCAAAACGACCTGATTGTCAATATCCATTCAAGGAATTAACCGGTTGTGGTGTTGGATTTAAATTGATTCAAGCATTGGCAAAGGAATTGAAAATCGATGAAGAAAATTTACACCAATATTTAGATCTTCTGGTCGTAAGTATTGCTGCCGATATAGTTCCGATAGTCGATGAAAATAGGATCGTTTCCTATTATGGACTGAAAAAATTAAAAGAATCACCGAGTTTAGGCTTGAAAACTTTGTTAGGTGAACAGAGTAGAGACAATCTGACAATTTCCTATATAGTTTTTCAAATCGCTCCAAAAATCAATGCGAGTGGACGATTAGAACACGCTTCACAATCCGTAGAATTGCTCATTTCAAAAGATGAGGAGGAAGTAAAGAAATTCGCAAATGATATCGATATCATCAATCATACGCGTAAGAAAACCGACGGAAATGTTACCGAAGAAGCGATTCAATTGATCATCGACCAAAAAGAAGAAGACAATTATTCGACCGTAATTTACGATGCCAATTGGCACAAAGGTGTTTTAGGAATTGTAGCTTCGCGTCTCATCGATACTTATTATCGACCGACCTTGGTTTTAACTGATGGAAATGAAGGTGAGATCACAGGTTCCGCGCGATCGATCAAGGATTTTGATATTTATGAAGTGATTGATCAATGTTCAGATTTATTGTTGAGGTATGGCGGACATCAATTTGCTGCTGGTTTAACGATGAAAAAAGAAAATTTGGCTGCATTTAAAGAAAGATTTGAAAACTTGGTAAAAGAAAAAATCAGACCTTCTCAGCGTAAACCTTCGATTGAAATCGATACGGAATTAAAGTTTACTGAAATCGATGCAAGGTTTTTGAGAATTCTCAAACAACTCATGCCTTTTGGACCTGAGAATTCGACTCCTCTGTTTTTAACCAAAAATTTAAAAGCAGGAAATATCAGAACTATGGGGAAAGAGAACGAACATTTGAGAATGGCTTTGATGGATGAAAATGGCGTTCAATTCAATGCTATAGGTTTTGGTTTGGGAGAAACTTTAGAAGATATAAAATACAGCAAAAGTATAGATGTGATTTATTCTATCGATGAAAATCATTGGAACAATAAAGTTTATTTGCAATTGAATATCAGGGATTTAAGATTGAATTCGTTTTAAAATCAATCCTCTTCAGAATCGAAACTTTCTTTAATTTTAATCAATTCCGAACGAATGAATTCCATTCTTGCAATCAACTCAACTTCATCTTTTATACTGGATTTTTCTTCCAGAGCAATTTTTGCACCTTCAAGTGTGTATCCTCTTTCTTTCACTAAATGATAGATGATTTTAAGGTTTTTAATATCTTCAGGAGTAAATAAACGATTGCCTTTCTTGTTCTTTTTAGGTTTTAGAATATCAAATTCACTTTCCCAAAAACGAATCAAGGAAGCATTGACATTAAAAGCTTTAGCAACTTCTCCTATGCTATAATATAATTTATCTGGTAATTCAAATTGCATCAATCCAAAGATACAGACATTTGTTGAGATTTTTCAAGTAAAATTTTAAACTCGTCAGGACTTACATCTTGGTAGAAATAAGAAACTGGGTCGATTGGCTTACCATCTTTGTGGATTTCGTAGTGTAAATGCGGTCCTGTAGAAAGTCCAGAATTACCAACATATCCAATCACATCACCTCTTTTTACTCTTTGTCCTCTTTTTACTTTGATTCGGCTCATATGGGCATAAAGCGTTTCATATCCATAGCCATGATTGATGATCACTGTGTTTCCATAGCCGCCATGTCTTCCTGACAATTTCACTCTACCATCGCCGGTGGCATAAATTGGTGTACCAACATTGGCAGAAAAGTCAGTTCCTTTATGAAGTTTAGGAACTTTCAAAACCGGATGCATTCTCATTCCATAACCAGAAGCCAATCTTTTTAGATCTTTATTCGCTACCGGTTGAATCGCTGGTAAATGAGCCAACATTTTATCTTTTTCTTTTGCACTAATGATGATTTCGTCCAAAGATTTTGATTGAATCACCAATTGTTTGTTCAAAATATCTATGCTTTTTGTAACCTCAGTTACCAAATCGGCATGCGTCCAATCGGAGAATTTTGCATATCGATTGACTCCACCAAATCCGGCTTTTCTGATGTCTTCAGAAATTGGCTCTAATTCAAAATAAGAACGATATATATTATTGTCTCTTTCTTCCACTTGAGCAAGAACATTTTGAGACTGTTTTACTTTTTTATTTAACAATTGATACTGAATTTTCATTTCTTGTAGCTCAGCCGCCAGAGAATTTTCTTCAGGCTTGTTCATTTTTTGGCTAAAAGTGAATCCTGAAATCACTCCAAAAAATGCGGTTACTATCAAAAAAGCAGCAATGTTTCTAATTCTTCTTAATCGTTTTTGTCTAATAGGTTTAAAGGTGGTGGTGTCCGTATTGTATTTGTATTTTTTTATACCCATTGGTAAAACTCTTATTATTATCTTTGTAAGCTGAACAAATTAACGGTATTTATTAACATCTTAATGTTAATGAAAATATAAATTATACTTAATTGAAATGAACTCCAAAGAAATACGCAAAAGCTTTCTTGATTTTTTCGAGTCGAAAGAACATTTAATCGTGCCTTCTGCACCTATAGTTTTGAAAGATGACCCAACATTGATGTTCAACAATTCGGGCATGGCCCAATTTAAGGATTTCTTTTTGGGATATAAAAAACCTACCTCTCCAAGAATAGCCGATACTCAAAAATGTCTTAGGGTTTCTGGAAAACACAACGATTTAGATGATGTAGGTAAAGATACCTATCATCACACCATGTTTGAAATGCTTGGCAACTGGTCTTTTGGTGATTACTTCAAAGAAGAAGCCATCGCTTGGGCATGGGAATTATTGACCGAAGTTTATAAAATTCCTAAAGATTGGTTATACGTTACTGTTTTTGAAGGCGACGAAAAAGACGGTACTTCACAAGATAAGGAAGCCTTAGAAATTTGGAAAAAATACATTTCAGAAGATAGAATTTTGTTTGGAAACAAAGATGATAACTTCTGGGAAATGGGCGAAACTGGTCCTTGTGGTCCTTGTTCTGAAATTCATGTCGATATTCGTTCAGAGGAAGAAAAATCGAAAGTCGACGGGAAAACTTTGGTCAACTTAGATCACCCGCAAGTGATAGAAGTTTGGAACTTGGTGTTTATGCAATTCCTTAGAAAAGCAGATGGTTCTCTGACTGAACTACCTGCAAAAAGTATAGATACAGGTATGGGGTTTGAGCGTTTGGCAATGGTTTTACAAGGAAAAACCTCAAATTACGATACCGATATTTTTATGCCATTGATTCAAGATTTAGAAAAAATCAGTGGAAAGAAATATGGAGAGGATGAAGCAATGGATGTTGCTATTCGAGTAATTGTTGATCATCTAAGAGCGGTTTCTTTTGTAATTGCCGATGGACAATTGCCTTCTAACTCTGGAGCTGGATATGTGATCCGAAGAATCCTTAGAAGAGCCATTAGTTATGGATACAGATTTTTGGAGTTAAATGAGGCTTTCATCTATAAATTATTGCCAACTTTGGTCGATCAGATGGGAGACTTTTTCCCAGAATTAACCAAACAAGCAAAACTGGTTTCTGATGTTATCAAAGAAGAAGAAAGCAATTTCTTAAAAACAATCGAACATGGATTGGTTCGTTTGGATAATTTCATCAAACAGAATCCAGAAATGAAAACCATTCCTGGAAATGTCGTATTTGAATTGTACGACACTTACGGATTCCCAGCGGATTTATCGAGAATTATAGCCGAAGAAAAAGGACTTAATATTGATGAAGAAGGATTCGATGCAGAAATGGAAAAACAAAAACAACGTTCCAAATCTGCAACTTCTTTTACCGCTTATGATTGGAATGAGCTGATCGAAGACGATGTTGAGGAATTTGTGGGTTATGATCAATTAGAAGCTGAAGTTAGAATCACTCGTTGGAGAAAAGTAGAAAATCAATCCGGTGAATTTTATCAATTGGTTTTCCAAGCAACTCCATTTTATGCAGAAAGTGGAGGACAAGTGGGCGATACTGGATATTTAGAAAATCAATACGATAAAGTTGAAATTATAAATACCAAAAAAGAAAATAATTTAATCGTTCATTTCACCAAAGAATTACCCAAATACATCGAACTTCCTTATCGTGCAGTAGTCGATAAAGAAAGGAGAAAACGCATCATGCAAAACCATACTTCAACTCACTTGTTGCATCAAGCTTTGAGAGAAGTTTTGGGAACACATGTGGAGCAAAAAGGTTCTTATGTAGGTCCTGATTATTTGAGATTTGATTTTTCGCATTTCAACAAATTAACTGAAGAAGAATTGAGAGAAGTGAATCGAAAAGTCAATGAAAGAATTCAGGCGGCAATTCCTTTGGAAGAAAAACGTTCGGTTCCATTTAAAAGAGCGATCAAAGACGGAGCAATTGCTTTGTTTGGAGAGAAATATGGCGATGTTGTTCGAGTGATTAAATTTGGTGATTCCATTGAACTTTGTGGAGGAACTCATGTCGAAAATACTTCGGATATAGTGATGTTCAAATTGCAAAGCGAAAGTTCAAGTGCAGCGGGAATTCGTAGAATCGAAGCGACCAGTGGTACTGTAGCTATAGACGAATTGAAAGAAACTTATCATCTCTTCCTTCAAATGACTAAAGAATTGAAAAATCCAAAAGATCCTTTGGATGCTTTGAAGAAAGTTTTGGATGAAAATAAAGAGTTGAACAATCAATTGGAACAATTCAAATTGCAACAAGCCAAATCCGAAAAAGAAAATTGGAAAAATTCCTTCCAAACTATCAATGGAATTAACTTCTTAGCAGTTAAAACCAGTTTAGATGCTCAATCCATTCGACAAATCGCATTTCCTTTGAGAAAAGAATTGGACAATGTGTTTTTGGTGGTTGCCTCAGATGCCGATGCTAAACCGACAATTACTGTTTCAATCTCCGATGAATTGGTCGAGAATAAAGGATTGAACGCAGGAAATATCGTCAGAGAATTAGCCAAAGAAATCCAAGGGGGTGGTGGAGGTCAAGCCTTTTTTGCTACTGCCGGAGGAAAGGATATTTCAGGTTTGGATAAAGCTTTGTCCAAAGCAAAAACTTTTGTGGAATAAACAAATCATAGAATAAATCTAAAGCTCTTCTCAAATTTTGGGAAGAGCTTTTTTTTTATAAATTTTTAAAGGTTTTATTGAGAAAACTCAAGTTTTAGTTAATGTTTTTGAGTTTTTTGTTAAAAAATTATGATTTTTGACTCGATTTTTTATATTAAAGGGCATTTTATTCTCATTTGATTTCAAAGTTTTCGATTGAAAATGAGCAATTAGGGTGCGAATAATATAAAAAAATAAGAATATGAAGTATAAAGCTTACTCAGTACACAACTTTAGAAAAATACCACAAATTGAGAATTTACCTGAGGAAGAGAAAGAGAGCATTGAAATTTCTGGGAACGTATTCCCTTTTAAAGTAAACAATTATGTAATCGATGAATTGATTGATTGGGAGAACTTTAAAACTGACCCAATATTTCGATTGACCTTTCCACAAAAAGAAATGTTGGAAGAAGAAGATTACGAGAAAATGAAAGCTGCATTGAACTCCAATTTGGATCGAATGGAGTTGAAGGAAGTTGCGGATTCTATTCGTATGAAATTGAATCCTCATCCTGCAGGACAAATGGAAATGAACGTTCCGGAAGTAGATGGAGAGAAGTTGCCTGGTATTCAGCACAAATATGATCAAACCGTTTTGTTCTTCCCAAGTTCAGGTCAAACTTGCCACAGTTATTGTACTTTTTGTTTTAGATGGGCACAATTTGTTGGTTTGGATGGATTGAAATTCGCCATGAGAGAAACAGAAGGATTGGTGAGGTATTTAGAAGAGCATCATGAAGTTACGGATTTGTTGTTTACAGGTGGAGATCCTATGATTATGAGTTTTAAAGTATTTAAACAATACATCGATCCATTTTTAGATCCAAACAATAAAACCAATATTCAAACCATTAGGATTGGTACTAAATCTTTAGGTTTCTGGCCATATAAATTTTTGACCGATAGAGACGCTCAAGACTTCCTTGATTTGTTCAAAGAGATAGTCGATAGTGGAATTAACTTGACAATCATGGCTCACTTCAATCATATCAATGAATTGAAAACTCCAGCGGTGAAGGAAGCTGTGAATAAATTAATCGAATTAGGCGTTCAAATTAGAACACAATCGCCTTTGATCAAAGGCATCAATGATGATGCAGATATGTGGGCTAAAATGTGGAGAGAACAAGTCAATATGGGGATGATTCCATATTATATGTTTGTGGAAAGAGACACAGGAGCAAGACATTATTTTGAAGTTCCTTTGGAGAAAACCTGGGAAATTTTCCAACAAGCTTATCAACAAGTAAGTGGAATTTGTAGAACGGTTAGGGGACCTAGTATGTCTTGTACACCAGGAAAAGTTCAAATCTTAGGTGTGGAGAATATTCAGATGAATGGTCAAAAAGAAAAGGTATTTGTATTGCAAATGCTACAAGGAAGAAATCCAGATTGGGTGGCAAGGCCTTTCTTTGCCAAATACGATCCCAATGCTTCATGGATGGACGATTTAAAACCAGCTTTTGGCGATAAATTCTTCTTTGATGATGAAATGGAAGCCTTCGAAAAAGAAGCACTTGCTGTATAAATCAATAAATTAAATAAAGCTTTTTCAAAGTCTTTCGATTTTGAAAAAGCTTTATATCTTTTAATATTGATCCAATAAATAATTGATAAGATCGGTTGTAGTAACTATTCCTACTAATTTTCCTTCATCGACTACCGGCATCGAATGGAAACTCTGTTTAGAAAAAATTTCAGCAACTTCTTTAATCGTAGCATCGGATACAACTGTCACAGGAACTCTTGTCATCACTTGAGGGATGGTGTATAAGTCATAGACAATAGCTTCGACATTTTCTTCGTTTTCGGTCAAATCAGCAAAGCTAATTCTCAATAAATCTGAGCGACTGATAACACCCACCAAACGATCGCCTTCTACTACAGGTATATGTCGAATGTTGTGTCGATTCAACAATCTTTCCACATCATACAATGACTGATTGGTAGTTACTGTAATTAAATCTGTACTCATAATTTGGGAAACTGGGACTCTCTTTTTCATAATTTAAACTATTAGGTTGAACGATTTGTGATACTAAGTTGCTAAAATTTTTCATGAAGAAAAATGACATTAACCATTGATTGTCACAAAAGATAACACTAAATTGAAAGATTATAAAAACAATTAAATAAGAAATTTAAAGTATTTCCGTTATCTACTTTATTACTACTTTTGCGGAATGACAAATCAGCTAAGATTTCTGTTGCTTTTTGTAAGCGTCTTGACTTTCGCTCAAGATGGAACTCGTGTATATGAGTTTGTCAACATCACTACTTCACCTCGACAAGCTGCTTTGGGAGGTAATGCAAATTCGATGTGGGATTCGGATCCCAATATGTCTTATTGGAATCCAGCGATGGTTAGCGAACAATCTCATGGTCAAGTTGCATTGAACTACGTGAGTTATTTGGCAGGAGTTGGATTTGGAACTGTTTCAGGAGTTTATCAGTACGACGATGATGAGTTCTTCACTATTCACGGTCAATATGTCGATTATGGTGATTTTAGAGGTTTTGATGAATTCGATGTGGAAACTGGAAACTTCAAAGCAAGAGATGTTGCAATTTCTTTGGGTTATGCCATCAATCTAAGCGATTTTTTTACTGTAGGTGCAAGTGTTAAATACATCAACTCAACTATAGAAACCTACAATTCACATGCATTGGCTGCTGATTTAGGAATTGTTTTCCATGATGTGGATTATAATACGAATGTTTCTTTGGCTATACGAAACTTAGGTTTTCAACTTGAAACTTATGCCGGTACCCAAGAGAAAATGCCACTTCAAATCAATTTAGGTGTATCGCATCGATTGGAACATGTTCCTTTGGAATTGTCGATCAATTTTCATGATTTACAAAAGTTTGATATATCAAGACCAACTGATGAAAATGGCATGAAAACTAAATTTGGACGAAAATTCATTGACCACGTTTCCATAGGTGGTGAACTTTTCCCTGGACAAGGATTCAATCTGAGGTTAGGTTATAACTTCAAGCGAGGGAATGAATTGAAAATCGATGATCATAGAAGTTTTGCCGGACTTACTTATGGATTTGGATTTAGAATCAATGCATTTAGATTTGATTTCGCACATGCAAACTATTATGAAGGAGCCAATTCCAATCACTTTGGATTGATCATTAATTTGGATCGATTGATTCAAGGAAGAAATTATTGGCGCTCCAATCCTTATTATTAAAATGAATTTCTTTTTGGATTTATTTAAATGGATACAGTTCTATAATATATATTTGCACTATGCGAAATTTGATTATAGCCATCGATGGATTTTCTTCAACAGGAAAAAGTACTTTAGCTAAACTTCTGGCAAAAGAGTTAGGTTATATTCATATTGATAGTGGCGCTATGTATCGAGCCATTACACTCTATGCTTTACAAAATGGAATGGTTTATGATGGAAAGGTCAACGAGTCGGAACTACTGCCTCAATTGCACTTTTTGGACATTCATTTTGAATTCAATGAAGAAAAAGGTGAAAATGAAATTTTTCTTAACGATGAGAATGTTGAGCAAGATATTCGCGCAATGGAAGTTTCATCCCATGTGAGTTTAATTGCAAAAATTCCTGAAGTAAGGCATTTTGCGGTTGAACTTCAAAGAAAAATGAGCAAAAATGGTGGAGTTGTTATGGATGGTCGAGACATAGGAACTACGGTTTTTCCTGATGCTGATGTGAAGATATTTTTAAATGCTTCAGTAGAGGAAAGAGCAAAAAGACGATATGAAGAGCTATTGAAAACAGACAATCCAGCGAGCTTTGAAGAAGTATTTCAAAATATTTCAGACAGAGATAAAATGGATTCTACCAGAGAAATTTCACCTTTGAAACAAGCTGAGGATGCGATTTTAGTTGACAATGGTGATTTGACACCCAAAGAAACTTTAGCAAAGGTTTTAGAAATTATAAAAAATAGAATCAATTTAAAATAAGGTTTAGTCAACATTGATTGACAATTGATTATCAAACATTTTTAACTGTTTTTGGAATTATTGGATGAGCTAATTCAGTTACTTCATAGCGTAAACAAGCTGTTTTTCTATTGAGAATTCTTAGACTTTAAATTTAAGAAATGTATATTTGTACTCTTAACTTACAACTACTAAAATGAGAACTACTAAGATTTGGTTATCATCTCCACATATGGGCGGAGGTGAACTCAAATATATTCAACAAGCCTTTGATGCCAATTGGATAGCACCTTTAGGACCTAATGTAGAATCCTTTGAAAAAGATTTGGAAAACTACCTCGGAAACGATGTTCATGTTGCAGCTTTAAGCGCAGGAACTGCAGCTTTGCATTTAGGATTAATTTTATTGGGTGTTCAAGCAGGAGATGAAGTGATTTGTCAAAGCATGACTTTCTCAGCTTCTGCCAATCCTATTGTTTATTTGGGAGCTACTCCAATTTTTGTAGATAGCGAAGATAGTACTTGGAACATTTGTCCCGAACAATTAGAAATCGCTATAAAAGATAGAATCTCAAAAGGAAAAAAACCTAAAGCTATCGTAGCTGTACATCTTTATGGAATGCCTTATCAGCACGATGAAATTCGACGAATTGCTGATCGATATGAAATCCCGATTTTAGAAGATGCAGCCGAAGCTTTGGGAAGTAAATACAAAGAACTTCCTTGTGGAACTTTGGGTGACTTGTCGATTTTGTCGTTCAATGGCAATAAAATCATCACAACATCCGGAGGTGGTGCACTGGTCGCACATTCCAAAGAAGTGAAAGATAAAGCGATTTTTCTTGCCACTCAAGCAAGAGATGAAGCCGTTCATTATCAACACAGTGAGATTGGATACAACTATAGAATGTCAAATGTAGTTGCAGGAATTGGGAGAGGGCAAATGGAAGTTCTGGACGAAAGAGTCCAGCAGAGAAGGGCAAATTATGAGTTTTATAAAAAAGAATTATACAACAAAGATGGGATAATCTTTGTAGAAGAAAAAAAGGATATGTTTTCTAATCGCTGGCTGTCATGTATTTTGACAGAGTCCTTTGAAAAAAGAGAAGAGATAAGACTAAGTTTAGCAGCCGATGAAATAGAAAGTCGTCCTCTTTGGAAACCTATGCATCTGCAACCAGTATTTATGAATTATCCAAATTATACCAATGGTGTAAGCGAAGATTTATTCAATAGGGGATTGTGTTTACCAAGTGGTTCAAATTTGTCCAATTCTGATTTAAAACGAATAATTGAGAAAATTTAAATTCAAATACCTGCACCTCCTTCTGAAAAGAAAGTTGAAAAGAGAAGTACCAAGATGGCTGGTCCTGATAATAGACCTTCACATTGGACTGAATACCTTTGTTCTAACTTATCTTTTATTGGGTTTTCTTGATATAGGACCGAAATTAAAATTCCATCAAGTGGTAGTTTATCAACTGCCCATTGTATTGACTTCTTTATTGATAGCTTTCCTAATAGTAAAGCCATACAAAGGAATTATCAGACATACGGGATTCAAGGATTTTGGAAAAGTATTCCAATCAAATATTCTTTACTTAACGATAATCAGCATCGTTTTTTGGCTGTTTTTAAAATATAAAGTCGATCCGGTATTTTATTTCGGTAAAGGAATTTTGATCGTTCATTTTTTCTTCAACCTTATGGCAATGGTTTTCTTGAGAATTTTATACAAGGATATTTATGCCAGATATATCGTAGGAGGGAGGCGTGTTCAAAAAAGAGTGATGATTTATGGCGCTGGAGATTCTGGCGTTATCACTTACGAAGCAATTAAAAAAGATGAGAAGAACAATATATTGGTATATGGTTTCATAGATGACAACAGAAAAAAAGTTGGGAAAAGAATCAATGGGATAAAAATATATCCTTCCGATATGATCGATAAGGATTTTATTAAAAAGAATTATATATCGGAGATCATTATTTCCATCCAACTGATTTCAACTGCTCGTCTGAACGAAATTGCCGATAGATTTTCGAACTACGGTGTGAAATTGAAAATCGTCCCACCTGTGAGCGATTGGTTAGAAGCTGGACTAAAAACCCAACAAATTCAACCTTTGAAAATTGAAGATCTTTTGGGAAGAAAACCAATTGTTCTAAAAAATGATTCAGTTTCAAATGAAATCAGAGGAAAAACGATTATGGTTACTGGCGCAGCAGGATCTATCGGTGGTGAAATTTCAAGACAGCTTCTCAGATATTCTTTCGAAAAGTTGATTCTAATCGATCAAGCTGAATCAGCTCTCTATGATTTACAACAAGAATTATTACAAAAAGGTTGTCTAAAGTGTGAGTTTGTAATTGCCAATATTAAAAATTACGAACGAATGAGAAGTTTGATGGAATATTATAGACCAGATTTGGTGTTTCATTCGGCGGCTTATAAACACGTTCCTTTGATGGAAGAAAATCCGTATGAGGCGGTGATGACCAATGTGAAAGGAACTAAAAATATGGCTGATTTGGCCAATGAGTTTGGTACTGAGAAGTTTGTGTTAATTTCAACCGATAAAGCAGTTAATCCGACCAACGTCATGGGAGCTACCAAAAGAATAGCTGAACTGTATGTCACAAATTTAAATGCACATTCAAATTGTAATTATGTGGTAACTCGTTTCGGAAACGTATTAGGTTCCAACGGTTCTGTTATACCAATATTTAAAAAGCAAATCAAAAAGGGTGGACCTTTGACTGTCACTCATCCAGAAATTACGAGATATTTTATGACAATTCCAGAAGCTTGTCAACTGGTATTAGAAGCCGGAGCAATGGGTAAAGGTGGAGAAGTATTCGTATTTGATATGGGAGAATCAGTTAAGATTTTGGACTTGGCCAAAAAAGCGATTCGATTGAGCGGACTCAAATTTCCGGAAGATATAGATATCGTTTTCACAGGATTGAGACCTGGCGAAAAGATCTACGAGGAATTATTGGCCGATAACGAAAATATTATCAAAACCCATCATCCTAAAATTATGATAGCCAAAGTGAGTTCAGCAATTGAGAATTTAAATATACATATAGATTCGCTGATCAGTGATTTTGATGATGCTGATAAAAATAATTTAAAATTGGTGGCAAAAATGAAAGAAATAGTTCCAGAGTACATTTCTCAAAATTCAATTTATAGTTCAATCGATGAAGCTCGACTAAATGACTGACAATTTATTCTATATTTGTAATCTTATATTCAATTGAATAATGAAAATTCATTACAATCAAATTTCTTTAAAGCTAATTTTCCTAATTTTTATTATAGGATTTATCTCTTCTTGTGTTCCCAGAGAGCGAATTGTTTATTTTCAAGGAGATTCGACTACCATAGAAAAAATGGCTGGTGACTATGCAGCAGTGATTAGGCCGGACGATTTGTTGAGCATTTCGGTTTTTGGTAGAAACCAAGAAGCGACAAGAATTTTTAATCAAGAGAGCAATATAACAACTGCAGGAGGTAATGCTTCCTTGAACCGACCTACTTATTTGGTAGATGCTGAGGGATATATTGAATTTCCAGTTTTGGGCAAGGTGAAACTCTCAGGTTTGACCAGAAATGAAGCCATACAATATATGAAAGGTTTGTTGAGCCAAGAGATAGTGGACCCAGGTGTGGCTATCAGCATCGACAACTATAGAGTCACAGTTTTGGGTGAGGTTTCAAGACCTGGAACTTATTCATTGGCACACGAAAAAGTGACGCTTTTGGAAGCTTTAGGAATGGCAGGAGATTTGACCATCAATGGTGTGAGAGACAATGTTTTAGTAATTAGAGAAGAAGGTGATGAGAAAAATTTTTACAGAGTTGATTTAACTTCAGAAGAAGTTTTCACTTCACCAGTATTTTATTTGACCCAAAATGATGTGGTTTATGTTGAACCCAACCAAAATAAAATCAATACTTCAAGCAATACCATCAGAGATGTTTCTTTTGGAATCTCAGTGGCAAGCTTTTTAATTACGATAATAACCTTACTAACCCGATAGTACTTTTGTGATGAAATACAAAGAGTTAAATGAAATTATAGATAATCCATCAGACAATACTTCCCATACCTTTCGTGAATTGTGGGAACAATTTATTAGAAATTGGTATTGGTTTGCCTTAGGATTATTGTTGGCATGGGTAGGTGCTTATTTCTATTTGAGATATTCTCAAAGCCTTTATAGTGCCGAAGCAAAAGTATTGATCAAAGAAGATGCTATGCAATCTGGCTCAGAGTTGAGTGCTCTTGCTGGAAAAAGTTTGGGAGGATTCGATGGAAAATCAAATATAGCCGATCAAATCGAAGTGATGCGCTCAAGGCGTTTGGTCCAAAAAGTAGTTGAGAATTTACAACTGAATGTTAGATATTTCTCGGAAGGTCGCGTTAAGAAGCAAGAGTTGATGCATGAAGCAGCACCTGTTAAAATCAGAATTTTGTCCGATGAGATTTCTTATTTGAATTTCAACCTAAAAGTTTTATCAAATACTGAACTCGAATTGACAATTGACGAAAATAAATCAACGGTCAAATTTGGGAATTCTGTGAAAATTGGGAACAATGAATTTATGATTCTTCCACAAAATCCAAATTCAATCAGAGTTGGAAGTGAAGTTCAAGTTACTTTAGGGTCGATTCAAGCTGCTACGAGTAGAGTTTTAAATGGTTTGAGGATAAATGCTTTGAATGATGGATCTGTAGTGAGTGTATCCATAGTCGATAATTTGCCGTCAAGAGCCAAAACCATAGTCGATGAATTGATCAATCAGTACAACGAAGATGCAATTAGCGACAAACAATTAATCGGTGAGAAAACTACTGATTTCATCGAAGAAAGATTATCGAAAGTTACCGACGATTTGAAAATGATCGATCGAGATGTTGAAATGTTTAAAAAGGACAATAAAGTCATCGATTTAGAAGTTGAAGGCGGTTCGAGCATCAATCAATTCAACATCAATCACAGTCAATATTTAGAGAAATCAACTCAACTGAGTATGGTAAACGCCATGAGCGAATACCTTCAAAACAAAGGCATGGATTTAATTCCATCAAATATTGGACTCACCGATCAATCAGTCAATACTTATGCACAAAAATACAATGAATTGATTTTGGCAAGAAACGATATGCTCAACCATTCAACAGAAAATAGCCAAATCATTCAAAACATTGATGAACAAATCAGGGATGTAAAATTGAATCTAAACAATAGTTTAAATAACTATAAAAAAACCATTCAAATCAGTTTGAATAGAATCGAAAATGAAGGTGGAAGAATTTCTTCTAAAATTCAAGCTTTCCCAACCCAAGAAAAAGAATTCATCAATATCGCAAGACAACAACAAATTATCGAAGCGCTTTACCTCTTTTTATTGCAAAAAAGAGAAGAAAATGAAATTACAAATTCAGCGACGCCTTCCGCAATTAAAGTTGTTGACTATGCTTATACCAGCAATTTCCCAATTTCTCCCAACAGTCAGAGAATTTACATGATGGCGACAGTTCTTGGTTTGGCACTTCCATTTGGATTGCTTTATTTATTCTTCTTGTTGAACAATAAAGTTCAGAGCAGAAGAGATCTTGAAGTTACTGGAGTTACTGTTATTGGCGATATTCCTTCTTCGAAATCAAAAGAATTGATCGAAGTAAACGATAATGGAAAATTGGCAGAATCTCTGAGAATTCTAAGAACGAACATCGGTTTTTATTTGGCCAATAAAAAGAATGAAACAAAGATTATTTATGTAACTTCAACCTTGGGAGGTGAAGGAAAAACTTTTGTAACATCCAACTTGAGTTTGATTTTGGCAAGTTCGAAAAAACACAAAGTTTTGGTCGTAGGTGCAGATATTAGAAATCCTAAATTATTGGAAAAATTAGAAATGAATCAATACAAAGTTCATAAAGGAATCACCGAATATCTGGTGGATTCTGAACTTACAATCGATGATTTAATTATTCCAAACGAAAAATTCAATATCGATGTTATACATTCGGGTATCATCGCTCCAAATCCTTCGGAACTGCTTATGAATGGACGTTTCCAAAAGCTTTTGGATGAAGCCAATGGTAGATATGATTATGTGATCGTCGATACAGCGCCGGTTGGATTGGTCGCAGATACACTGCTTATAGCGGACAAAGCTGATTTGTTCTTGTATATAGTGAGAGCGAATTTCCTCGACAAGCGTATGCTTGAAATGCCAAAAGAATTGTACAACCGCAAACGTTTACCAAATATGTCGATTATCTTAAACGATGTAGGCAATAAAAAAGGTTTTGGCTATGGTTACGGGTATGGATATGGCTACGGATACGGAGTGGAAGAAGTAAAAGGTTGGAAGAAATTTTTACCAGGAAATTTATTCAAAAAATAAATTGAATTAAATCACTTCTGCGACCACAAAAGTACTTCCGCCTACATAAATCATATCATCGACTGCAGCCTTGCTTTTAGCGGCTTCAAAAGCTTCGTTGATGCTATTGAAATACTTTGCATCTAATTCTTCCGGAACAATTTTCATTAAATCCTGAATTTCTAACTTTCTTGGAACTTCGGGTTGACTGAAATAATAAGTCGCATTTTTTGGGAAAAATTCCAAAATGGAAACGACATCTTTGTCATTTACAAAACCTAAAACCAAATGTAAATGTTTGAATTTCGTTGTGGAAATTTGCTTTTGAACTTCGCTCAATCCATGTGAATTATGAGCAGTATCAGCTACGATCAAAGGCTCATTCCCTAAAATTTCCCATCGACCACGAAGTCCTGTATTTGCAATTACTGATTTTAAACCATTAACGATATCGTTTTCTGAAATTTCGAAACCTAATTTTCTCAATTGTTCAATGGCTGAAATCACAGTTTTTCGGTTTTTCTTCTGATAAATTCCTTTCAAATCTGAATCGTATTCTTGGGTGAAATTTTCCTCAGCAAAAATAATTTCTGATGCTGTAGATTTTGCTTTGTCTAAAAAAAAATTTTTCAATTCACCTGAAGTTTCGCCTATAATCACTGGAGTTTTATTCTTGATGATGCCTGATTTTTCCTTAGCAATTTCCACCAAAGTATTGCCAAGAATATTTGTATGATCCCAACCGATATTGGTGATTATACTCAAAATCGGATGAATGGTATTGGTCGCGTCCAACCTTCCGCCCAAACCTGTTTCTATAATGGCTATATCGACTTTGTTTTGAGAGAAATATTCAAATGCCATCGCTATGGCAACTTCGAAAAACGAAGGTTGGATTTTTTCTATAAATTTCTGATGTTTTTCGACAAAATCTATCACGAATTCTTTCGTACAAAGCTCACCATTGATACGGATTCTCTCTCTGAAATCTTTCAAATGAGGTGAAGTTGTCAATCCAGTTTTATAACCCGATTCTTGCAAAATGGAAGCCAGCATATGAGAAGTACTTCCCTTGCCGTTGGTTCCTGCAACATGTATGGATTTGAAATTGTTTTGCGGATTTCCTAAATGATTACAAATGGCTACTATGTTGCCCAAATCTTTTCTATAAGCCGAACTTCCCGATTTTTGAAACATGGGTAAGTTGTTGATGAACAACTCCAAAGCTTGTTCGTAATCCATGAAATTTAGGATTTAGGTAAATTGATTTCGTAAAAGTTATTCCAGTTTTTCCCAGTCACTAAAATGTTGTCATTGTACAGAGCAATTCCATTCAAAACATCATCAGTCGAAGTGGATTCGTCGATTTCATTCAAATCATAATATTGCTCCACCGCACCAGTTTCTGGGTTGATGATCAAGATGAAATTCGTCAACCATACATTGGCGAAAATTCTATCATTGATGTATTCCATTTCGTTGATATTCGTATAAATCGAAAGATTTCCTGTCACTTGAATTTTTCTGTTGAAATTTAAATCTTTATCGAAGAAATAAATGTTTTGTGATCCGTCTGAGATGATTATCTCCTCACCATTGGTAGTCAATCCCCATCCTTCTTTGACTATAGCTGGCAATTCTAAAGTCTCGATCAACTCTAAAGTTTCTAAATCATAAACAAAAATATTCCTTGCTTTCAACGTCAGTTGATAAACTTTTCCATCGATGATTTCTGCACCTTCTGCAAAGTGATTGTCAGCAAGCTTAGTTTCTTTGACATAATTGGTTTGATTCAGAAAATAAGAAACCATTTTTGAACGTCCATATTGACCTGAACTTTCATAAATCAATCCATTGTGATAAAATAATCCTTGGGTGAACAATTCGTTCGGATGGGTATATTTATTGATGATTTCAAATTCTACAGGCTGTTCTTTTTCAGGATTTAAAACCGCTAAAGAAGTTTTTCCGTAAATATTATTTCCATCTACATAAACATACATTTCCAAAAGGTTTGCTCCAAGCGTTGCAATGGATTCGTCGATGATCGAATTGTTTTCGATGCGATTGCCATTGACAGTGATGAACATCGAATCGATTTTATCTTCATTTTCTTCAAATGTAATCGAAAGTGAATCTCCTAAATGTATGGCTTGTTGTTGAAATTGATAAAAATTGGTATTTAAATCTCTTAGCGATTTAACTTCTTCTTTACATGAAACAACAAATAATGTAAGAACTGCCAATAAAATAATCCTTTTCATAATTAATTTTCTTTTGATTTCCATCCTTCGATCCATTTGTATAAAACTTCTATCCAGACCTTAGAATCATTTAAACATTTAATATAGGTGAAATTTTTTCCTCCGTTTTCTAAAAATAATAATTTTCCTTGATTTTCAACTCTCTCCAAACTTTCCATAGTATCGACCAAATTACTCGGTGCAACTACGACTAAATTTTCGATGTTTTTTTGACCCAATTCTTTGAACAATTTTTCAGCCGAAGGTTCAATTCCTTTTTCTTGGCTCAAAGGTGATAAAAAAGCAGTTTGAAATTTATCTTCTTCCAAATTCAATTGTTCCCTCACCAATTGACTCGTCGAAATACATTGGTCTTGGTAAGTCAACAAATTTACCTTTTTATTGTTTTTCGCTCTCAATTGTTCTAATTTGTGTTGGCGTTCTGGAATTCCTTGATAAGCAAAAATTAATTGATCGAATGCATTTGGGAGTTGACTTTTTATATGTTCAGAAAGTGCTTGTATGTAATCCGGGTGTTGATAAAAAGAATTCAAAAAAGTTAACTCCATTTCCTTGAACAATTTGAACTGAATGTCTCTTACATGTTCAACTATAGTTCCCACTGTACTTGTGGTATATTGAGGAAACATAGGAATGACCAATACTTCCTTAACGCCTTTATCTTCCAACTCTTGCAAAGCAATTTTCACATTCGGCCTGCCATATCTCATGGCGACAGCTATGGGTAAATCTAATTTTTGTTTGAGTGAATTTTTGAGTTGAAGGGAATAATTAACTGTAGGTGAAAATTCGTCTTTCCAAACATTTTCATAAGCTTGGGTAAGCTTTGTCAAATTTTTTGAGAGGTAAGAAAAATCTACTTTCCATTTTCTGATGAAGTATGGATAATCCATCACTTTATAATCCATGAGATATTCACGGATAAATTTTTTCACATCAGCTGGATTTTTAGATTTTGGAGCACCTGAGTTAATAAATAAAACCCCTTTTGTCATTTCGGAAAATTAAATTCTGGGCAAAAATAAGGAAAGTTATGAATGAAGGATTTATGTTTTAGCAATATTTAATAATCGAAAGCGGTTTTGAATGGAATTGAATTGAAAAATTGGGTATAAGTATAATTTCATAATCTTATCTTTGTAATTATTAAATGAAGAAATGTCAGATTTACTCAATCCCAATCGGGAAAACTTTTCAGAAGAAGAATTAAACATAGAAGAACAATTTCGCCCGCAGAGTTTTAACGACTTTACGGGTCAATCCCATATATTAGAAAATTTAGAGATTTTTGTCAAAGCAGCTAAACTTAGAGGAGAAGCTTTGGATCATGTTTTACTTCATGGACCACCGGGTTTAGGGAAAACCACTTTGGCTCATATCATATCCAACGAATTGGGCGTAGGTCTGAAAGTTACTTCGGGTCCAGTTTTGGACAAGCCTGGTGATTTGGCTGGTTTGCTGACGAATTTAGAAGAAAACGATGTTTTATTTATAGACGAAATTCACAGAATGTCGCCTGTGATCGAAGAATATTTATATTCGGCCATGGAGGATTATAAAATCGATATTATGATAGAATCGGGTCCAAATGCCCGTTCGGTTCAGATTGGTTTAAATCCATTCACTTTGATCGGTGCAACTACACGTTCGGGTTTGTTGACTGCACCTTTGAGGGCGAGATTTGGAATTAATTTTAGATTTGAATATTACGGTCAAGAATTGTTGAGTACAATTATCCAAAGGAGTTCAAGAATTTTAGGAACTGAAATCGAAGAGAATGCTGCCATAGAAATTGCGGGTAGGAGCAGAGGTACACCGAGAATTGCTAACGCGCTTTTACGTAGAACGAGAGATTTCGCTCAAATCAAAGGAAGTGGGAAAATCGATAAAAAGATAGCAGAATATAGTTTGTCAGCTTTGAAAGTCGATCAAAATGGTTTGGATGAAATGGACAACAAGATTTTATCGACCATCATCGATAAATTCAAAGGCGGTCCAGTGGGAATAACTACTATTGCTACAGCAGTAGGAGAAAATACAGGAACTTTGGAAGAAGTTTATGAACCCTATTTAATTCAAGAAGGATATTTGATGAGGACACCTCGCGGTCGAGAAGCTACAGAAAAGGCGTATAAACATTTAGGCAAATCAAAGAGCGCTTCTCAAAACAATTTGTTCAGCTAAATTCATAAATAATTTGCGTCAGTTTGTCAGTGTTTTTGTTTAAATATTTCAAATTGACAGCAAAAATCTGTCATTCGATAATCAGTGTTGCATTGGCATAGTTTTCGACAATTAAGCATTGTAAAATTTAATAACAATAAACTAAAAACAATAAATATGTCAGAAATTAAGATTAAGCCATTAGCAGACAGAGTGGTGGTTTTACCAGCTCCTGCAGAGACTCAAACAGCTTCAGGAATCATCATTCCAGATACAGCTAAAGAAAAGCCACAGCAAGGAACTATTGTAGCCGTGGGTAATGGTAAAGTTGACGAACCTATGACAGTAAAGGTTGGTGACAAAGTTCTTTATGGTAAATATGCCGGGACTGAGTTGAAATGGGAAGATAAAGACTACTTAATCATGAGAGAGTCTGATATTTTAGCGATTGTTTAAACAAAATACAACTAGACTAAAGTATTTTATAATTTAAAATTAAAACTAATAAGCTATAGTCAAATGCTATAGCACAAAGCAATTAATATTATGGCAAAAGAGATAAAATTTGGTAGAGAAGCAACTGAAAGCTTATTGAAAGGAGTTGATATCTTGGCCGATACGGTTAAGGTTACTTTAGGCCCAAAAGGAAGAAACGTAATTTTAGAAAAAGCATTTGGTACTCCTCATATCACTAAAGATGGAGTTTCAGTAGCTAAAGAAATAGAATTAGAAGATCAGGTAGAAAATTTAGGTGCTCAACTTTTAAAAGAAGTTGCATCGAGAACCAACGATATTTCTGGTGATGGTACGACTACAGCTACAGTTTTGGCTCAATCAATCGTTAGAGAAGGATTGAGATCTGTTGCTGCAGGAATGAATCCAATGGAGCTGAAAAGAGGTATCGATTTGGCAGTAGAAAAAGTGGTTGAATTCTTAAAGAACAACTCAAAAGAAGTAGGTGATAGTTCTGATGAAATTAAGCAAGTAGCTTCAATTTCTGCGAACAACGACGAGACCATCGGTTCTTTGATCGCTGAAGCTTTTGAAAAAGTTGGTAAAGAAGGTGTAATTACTGTTGAAGAAGCAAAAGGAACTGAAACTTATGTAGATGTTGTTGAAGGAATGCAGTTCGATAGAGGGTATCAGTCACCTTATTTCGTAACTGATTCTGACAAAATGATCGCTGAATTAGAAAATCCTTACATTTTAATTCACGACAAGAAAATTTCAAATCTACAAGACATTTTACCAATCTTAGAACAAGTTTCTCAATCGAATCGTCCATTGTTGATCATCTCTGAAGAAGTAGAAGGTCAAGCTTTGGCAACTTTGGTTGTTAATCGTTTGAGAGGATCATTGAAGATTGCAGCTGTAAAAGCTCCAGGATTTGGTGATAGAAGAAAAGCAATGTTAGAAGACATAGCTATTTTGACAGGAGGTACTGTAATTTCAGAAGAAAGAGGTTATACCTTGGAGAATGCTGGAATTGAGTTCTTAGGTCAAGCAGAAAAAGTTCAAATCGACAAAGACAATACGACCATAGTTAATGGTGCTGGTCAAGCGGCTGACATCGAAAATAGAGTTAACCAAATCAAATCTCAAATCGAATCTACAACTTCAGATTACGATAGAGAGAAGTTACAAGAGCGTTTAGCGAAATTGGCTGGTGGAGTTGCAGTTCTTTATGTAGGTGCAATTTCAGAAGTGGAAATGAAAGAGAAAAAAGATAGAGTAGATGATGCTCTTCACGCTACAAGAGCAGCGATAGAAGAAGGAATAGTTCCAGGGGGTGGAGTCGCATTGTTGAGAGCTATCGAAGCTTTGGAAGGGGTTTCTGGTAACTACGATGATACTACAAGAGGTATCGATATCGTAAGAAGAGCTCTTCAAGCACCTATGAGACAAATTGCAGCAAACGCTGGTTATGATGGAGCAGTTGTAGCTGGAAAAATTTTAGAATCTAAAGAGTTTAACTTTGGGTTTGATGCTAAAAACGAACAATATGTAGATATGTTTGAAACTGGTATCTTGGACCCAACTAAAGTTACTCGTGTTGCTTTAGAAAACGCAGCTTCAGTTGCAGGTATGTTGTTGACTACAGAAGCTGTAGTAACCGAAATCAAAAAAGATGATGCAGCAGGAATGCCTCCAATGGGCGGAATGCCAGGAATGATGTAATTCCTCATCTGATTTTATATAAAACAAAAGGGCGAACCGATGGGTTCGCCCTTTTTATTTCAATGTATTTGAAATTATTTTATTTCAACACATCCAACTCTTCCACCTGCATTACCCGTAGGTTGAGTATGGAAATCATCTGCATCTGCATGTATGATAACCGACTTGTTTAAAATATTTCTTGTCTCGTCTTTACAACCTATACACCACTTATCTGTAGTAAACAAGAAAGTCGCAACTCCATCTGCATTTGCGTTTAAATTTCCGATGTCTCCCATGTGAAATTCACCTTCCTCCCACCTTCCGTGGTCATGACCTGTTGGATTCCAGTGTCCACCTGTCGACATTGCATCGTCTGCAGAACAATCCGCTATTTCATGCAAGTGCATTGCGTGAAGTCCTGGCGTAAGTCCAGTCGCATGTACGCGCATGGTTACTTGACCATTTTCTTCTTTAAATGTAACTGTTCCACCAGTTTGAGTATCACTTTTTGCTTCAATGTTGTATGACAATTCTTTTGTCGTTGAACAAGAAACTGCAAATAACCCAATGGCGAAACATAAGGCTAAGTGTTTTATATTTTTCATATCAATAGTTTTTATATTTCAAAATCGAATGGTAAAGTTACAAACTTCATATGATTCGGAAGGATTTTTCTTATAAAAATGGAATTTATCAATCGATTTAAACTTCAAAAAAAATGGACCATCTAACAGACGGTCCACTGATTCACATATATTTTTTTGGATTTAATAACCGAATAATTCTTCTAAAGTTAATTCAATATCTTCACCCATTCTACCTACAGCTTCCCAATCCAAATTGTCCTTGTCGCCAATGATACCAACATTGAAATTTCTTCCTTTGATGTTTTCATTGAAAAATTGCTCCAAATCACTCATCGTCATCTTTTGGGTTTCTTTGTAAATATCCTTGTTAATGTCATAATCGATTCCTCGGTCCTTCAGACTTAACCAATAGAAAAAGATATCCGATTTTGTGTATCGACTGGTCGATATTTTCTTCAAAGCTGAAACTTTCGAATTCTGGAATTGATTTTCTGCTTTCGGCATATTGTTCATCAAATCATTCAAAGCATCTACAGCCTCAGGCAATTTATTGGCTTGTGTTCCTATATAGGCCATCACGTAATTGTACTTGTTTTTGTCTGTTGCATTCGAATAAAAAGTGTAAGCCGAATAAGCCAAGGATTTTGATTCACGAATTTCTTGAAAAACAATTGAAGATAAACCTGATCCGAAATATTCGTTGAAAATTCCTGAAGCGGTCAACAAATCTTTATCGAATTTACCTTCTCTTGAACGCATCGAAATTTCCGCTTGTACCATTTCGTAAGGAGCAAAGTAAACTTTTCCATCAGTAGCTGGTTGCGGATAAACTTTTGGCGAAGGAATACGCTTTTTACTTCCAAAGTTATGGTGATTTAAAATAGCTTTTTTAGTCGTGCTCAAATCATTTCCAAAATAGAATATCTGATGTTCATAGTTGAGGAAATCTTTCAATATATCAACCAATTCTTGCGGATTGATCGCTTTCAATTCCTCCTCGCTTATGATATCTCTGAATCTACTATTCGGTCCGTACATCACATAATTGTTCAATGCATTCTGAATGCTTGCTTTCTGAGTTTTGGCATCGTGACGGCTTTTCAAAATTTGATCGACATAACTATCATAAGCATTTTGATCTGCTTTTGCATCGGCCAATAAATGTTCGAAAAGTCTAATTCCTTCTTCTAAATTTTCTTGTAAACCATTGATATAAACAAATGTTCTTTCAGCACCTGCGCCCACTCCATAATCAATTCCTATTCTATAAAATTCTTTTTTAATCTCCTCAGCAGAATATTTGTTGGTTCCTAAATAGTTCAAATAATTGATCGCCAATGAAAGTTTTTTGTTGTGGTCAGAACCCATATCGGTGATATAATAAACCGATGATAAATCATTGGATGTATTCTCTATAAACGAAAAATTAGTGTTTTTAAGTTTTCCTTTTTTGATTGACTTTTCGAAATCCACAAATACAGGATCTATCTCATCGACTTCGAAATTTTGGAAATCTTTATAAAATTGAGATTCATTTTCACGATTCAAATTCACTGGAGTAATTCCTGGATTTTCAACTCTTACTAAATCCTTGTTTTCTCCTTGTCTTTTATAAACGATTACATAATTGTCTTTATAATTTTTGTTGGCAAATTTTACGATGTCTGATTTTGTTATTTTAGACAATTCATCCAAATCTGAAACTATTTCAGCCCAACTTTGCTCCAAAATAAATGAATCATACATTTTTGTCGCCAAAGCATTCATATTTTCTAAAGACCTTTGTTCACTTTTCTTCATATCGTTGATCACAGCTTCCAGCATCCATTCATCAAATTCACCTTTTTTGATTTTTTCAATTTGTTCAAGAATTAGATCTCTTGCTTCCTCCAAGGTTTGACCTGATTTTGGAATAGCATTGAAAATGTGAGCCGAATAATCTTTCATAATTTGTGGATAAGATCCAGCGTATTGCATCAATTGCTTTTGATTGATATTTAAATCCAATAAACCTGCAACACTATTGCTCAACAACATATCCATCACACGTAGATATTTAGCATCTTGAGTTTTTGCTCCGCCCACTCGATAAGCAAATTGTAAACGTTCAGCTGATGGACTGAAAACCTCAACTTCTTTGATCGATTTTAAAGCTGGCTCTTGGGCAACATATCTCGATGGTTCAGGTCCTTTTTTGAAATGACCAAAGTATTTATCAATCATTTGAACCGTTTCATCGAATTCAAAATCTCCTACCAATACGATGGCATAATTATTTGGCACATAATATTCATCGAAATATTCATGTAAAGCCAAAAATGATGGGTTTTTCAGATGTTCTGAAGTACCAATAGTCGTTTGTGTACCATAGCGTGAAGTCGGAAATAAATTCTTCATCAAAGCATAATGAATCAACCTAAAATCGTTGTCTTGTGCGCGATTGAATTCTTCATAAACCGCTTCTAATTCTGTGTGAAACAACCTTAAAACCAATTCAGAAAAACGCTCAGATTCGATGTACATCCATTTTTCTAATTCATTCGCAGGAATGTTATTTTTATAAACTGTTTCATCAAACCAAGTATGAGCGTTAGTTCCACTCGCACCTAAAGAAGAAATCAATTTGTCATATTCATTTGCAACTGCATAATTCGCTGCTATGTTTGAAATCGAGTCAATTTGTCTATAAATCGCCGCTTTTTTATCGGCATTCGGCTCAGCTTTGTGAGCTTCATACAAATCAGAAATTTTTTGTAAATAAACTTTTTCAGTTTCCCAATCGTAAGAACCTATTTTAGAAGTTCCTTTAAATAACATATGCTCTAAATAGTGAGCCAAGCCGGTATTGTCCTCCGGATCATTGTTCGAACCAGTTCTCACAGGAATATATGTTTGAATTCTCGGTTCGTCTTTATTTTGTGCCAAATAAATTTTCAAACCATTGTCAAGCGTATAAATCCTCGCATTAGAAGGGTCGTTCTCAACGACTTCATACTTGTAGCCATTGCCATCAGTTTTTTGAATTGTCTTGAATTGTGCTGAAATCGTAACAGACAAAATCAAAGCAATTAGTTGTGTGTATCTTTTTAACATTATTGAATAATTTTTCAAACTCAAATATAAAGCTTTAATGCTTAAAACGGATTTTAATTCTATCAAACTGTTGAAAGTTGAAATTTTTTAAAAGAATTGTCACTTTTTGCTGATTAATATCGTCTTATTAATAGAAGCATATTATTTTGAAGATTATTTCAATTCATAGAAAACAAAAATTGGAGCGACTGATTCCTCAACTGAAAAATGGAGAAACCTCTGCACAAAAAGAGTTGTTCGAAAGATTTTCTCCTAAAATGTTGTCCGTATGCAGGTCTTATGTAAAAGACTTACATCACGCCGAGGATTGTATGCTCAAAGCTTTTGTGAAAGTCTTCAAAAATATAAATTCATTCGAATCCAATGGAAGTTTCGAAGGTTGGATCAGAAGAATTATGGTCAACGAATGTTTGGATTTTCTAAAGTTGAGAAAAGATGAAATCTATATCGATGAATTTTTCCATGAAGATCAATCGACAGAAGATATTCAAAGCGATTATTATTTCGATGCGCAAGAATTATTGGATCAACTTCCAAGCATATACAGAGTGGTTTTCAATTTATACGTTTTGGAAGATTATTCGCATAAAGAAATTGCAAAAATTCTTGAAATCAGCGAATCTGCTTCTAAAACACAATTGTTAAGAGCCAAACGGAAATTAAAAGAAATATTACTTCAGCAAAATAGAAAAATAAATGAAAACTAATTTCGAAAAAAATATAAAAAATCAATTGAAAAACAGAGAGATTGATGTTTCTGAAAATGCTTGGGAGCGATTGAATGAAATGATGAAAGATAATCGATCAACTGAAAAAAAGAAATTTAAACTTTGGATTCCAATGTCTATCGCTGCTTCCTTGGCTTTAATTTTCGGAACTTTTTGGTGGATGAATCAAAGCAATCAACAAATTCCTGAAGAAACATTTCAATCTACAATCGTTCAAATTTCGAATGATGAAATTTCCAATGATTCAGTCGAAAAATCAATTGATGCAATAGATAAAATTAAAACCTCTGAAAAAATTGCTTCTACCACTGAATTTGAAATTCAAAAAAACGAAGTAGAAATTGAACCAATCACTGAGGAAATTGTTGCAAATCAAGAAGTTTCAGTTGAAACAAAAATGGAATTGAATGATTCAATGACTTTCCAAGAAAATCCATCTGAATGGGCACAAGTCGATGTTTCAGAAGAAAAAGAAGTCGAAAAAAATTATGTAAATCCTGAGATGTTGCTTTATTCCATCGAAAATAGTCAAGTCATCCAAGAAGTTCAAACCAATCGTTCGAGAATGGTGATCGTGGATTTCAATAAATAAAATTCTAAAAACAAGTTAAAATGAAAAAATACTTTATCATGGGCTTGCTATGTCTTTTAGTAAGCCAATTATCAGCGCAGAAATTAAAATTTGATTTCGATTCAGAACAATCGGCGGACGAAAGTGTAAGTCCAGCTGTTAGAGAAAATGTTTATCGATATGCCATTGAAATCCGTGAAATTGTCATCAAAGAAAAGTTATCAATGAAGGATGAAATCGATCGAGTCAATCAGGATTTGGAAGATGGAAAAATTAGTTCGGAAGAAGCAGAAAATTTGAAAGCCAACATTGCCCTGAAATTCTCAGATAAAATCAATTCTTCAATTGCTCAATTGAAATTTGATTTAGATGAAATCATCAAAGAACAAGTTAAATTTTCAATTCTAAATACAGATGTTGGAAATCTTCAGTCTGATAAAGTTTTGGTGGAAAAAACCTATAAAACCATCATTCAATTGACCGGATATGTCGCTTATGGAATGATTTCACTTCCTGATGGAGATAATGAATTGCTCAATGATCATTTGGGTTATTCAAGTGGAATCGATGCTGGATTTATTTATAATCGCCAATTGTCAAAAACAAGTCCTTTCGTGTTCAAAACAGGTGTTTACTTTTCTTGGAGAACCACTCGATTCAACGATAATTATTATCTCTCAAAGGGCGATGATGGACAAGTGGATTTAGTCAATTACAATCAAAATTTAGAAAAAAGTAAATTAAGAGCTACTTATTTGGTTGTTCCCGTGGGAATTAAATACGGATTTAGCAAACGTCAAACCGATGTAAATGAAGAAGTTTATAGAAATCCCGACAAAGGTTTAGGAATTACTGCAAATATTTTCGGTGGAATTAAAATTTCAAATAACAATATAGTCAAGGGTGACGGAATTTCCATCAGACATAGAAAACCTGATTTTAACTTAAATGATTTTATTTACGGTGCTCAAGTATCGCTCAACATTTACAATTGGAATTTCTTTATCAGACAAGAATTTAATCCGTATTTCAGAGACGGTACATTTGACGATAGAAAGCTGTTGCAATTTGGACTCAACTTCGGATTTTAAACCATAGATTAACATTATCAAATATAAAATCCTCATCAGCTCAAGTTCGATGAGGATTTTATATTTTTTCCATCATTTTCTCAACAACTTCATAAGCTGCTGGACAAATCAATGTGTTTTTTAGGGTTAAATGATTGATTTGATAAACTTTCTTCCGATCGGTGTGAGGATATTCTCGACAAGCTTTAGGTCTATTTTCATAAATCGAACATAGATTTTCAGCTCCCAAAAAAGGACAAGGCAAAGTTTGTAAAACGTAATCATTGTCCTCATCAATTCTCAAATATTTATCGATGAATTGGTTGGGTTTTAAGCGAAATAATTTGGCCAAACGTTCAATGTCTTTTTGGGTAAATAATGGGCCGGTGGTTTTACAACAATTCGCACAATCCAAACAATTGATTTTCTCAAAAACTTCTTGATGAATTTCAAGCATTTGCTCATCTAATTTTTTAGGTGGTTTTCGCTTGATTTTCGCCAAATATTTTTTGTGTTCATTGTGCTTAGCCCTTGCCAAACTCTCATACTTCTCTAAATCCATAAATCAATTTTTTTGCTCTGCAAATGAATTTTACCAACTTCCACCACCGCCGCCTCCAAATCCTCCACCAGATGAACCACCACCACTACTGCCTGAGCTTCCTACGCCACTGGACGAAGGTGTACTCACCATATTAGATCTGACATTGTTTAAATTATCGTTCAATGAATTCGCAAAAGAATTTATAGTTAATGGACCTGTGATGTGTGGACTGCTGTACCATTCAGGTGGTTGAAGGTCCAAAGCTTCGAATTTCTTAGCCCATTGTTTCAACAAACCAAAAGTCAAGGCATAACTCATGGTTTTTTCAAAATAATCCGGATCTGATTTGATCAAAGCTTTGATGCGATTGGTTTCGGCTAATTTTACAAATTGCCTAAAACCTTTTAGTTCCGAATACACTCGACTGCCTTCTTCATTTCTTTTTTTAGAATTCATACCGATTATAAACATGGCTAAAAATACTAACCCACTAATAATTGCAGCTAAAATCCCAAAAAATACAAACATCAACCAACTGAAAATTATACCTACAACAAATATTATTAAAGAAGAAATCATCATTTTTTGATTGGATTTACTTTCATAATACTTTCGAGATTCTTTGACAAGTTGCCTTTTGGCTTTGTCCATTTGAGTATAGAATTTCTTTTGTAATTGACTGACCAAAACTTCTTTAATTATGTGATCACCTGTTTCTTCTGGATTTTCAATTTCATCTTGAGAAGTCGAAGCTGTAAATATAGATTTAACACTTTTAAAAGTTTTCATCAAATCTATGGATGAAAATCTATCTATTTCGAACAATCCATTGAAAATTGTTTTTTCATAAGATGTTGCAGTTTTTGGCAAAGGTTTCAACTGAATAATTTTGGTATCGGGTTTACTGAACCAATTTTTTTCTTCTAATTCTTCAATTCTGATCAAACCTTCATTGCCCCATTTTGGCAACAACGAAATTAAATCATTGGCGTCTGCCTTATCATTGATCAGATATCCAGCGATGGCAGAATCAATTCCGTCGGGCGGATAATAGGAAGTAATTGCAATTGTTTTTTTATTTTTTCCATGTTTTTTCCAAAATTCAATGAAGAAATAAACAGGTAAAATCAAAATTGCAATCCATCCATATTTTTGAAATAAATTGGGTGTAAAATCCAATTTTGCAATTGAATTCGGCGGCATTTTTATCAAGGCAGTCACACTTTCATTGTATTTAAATTGAACGCCGGATTTACTTTTTGCAGTAATGGTTTGATCGGAAAATTCAATGATAAAATCATCGGTCGGAACATCATTTCCAAATGCACCAGCATAGATAAAAACTTGTTCAGAATCGAGTGGAACATTGTGTGGAAGATGAATTTTGAAATTCACATTTTCGAATGTAGCATCCCAATACGGAGGTTTTATGTTCCAATAAAATTGATCGGTTTCCGCTTCGTGTATAAATGCATTTTCGACCCTATATCTGATTTCATAGTATTGTTCGCCTGTGACCAGTCTATTTTTATTACCGATTTTTAAATCTAAAAAATCTTGGTACCTAAGTTGCCAATCTGAGGTTTTAGAAAATTTATGATTGGGAACTTTAATATTAGAAATATAAATTCTTCGATTTTCTTTTACTTGATTTTTGTCTAGAAAATCGTAGCGGGTCTGAATTTTTCTGATAATTCCATGTTTGGCTTGAAAAAAATCGACCTTGTATTTTTCAACTACGTCAAAATATCCTTTTTCACTAATAAATATTTCTACTTCATAATTTTTTACATCAAATCCTTGAGCGAAAATATTGATCGATAGGAGTAAGGAAATTAGAAGAAAGGACTTATTGAAATTCATTTTTTAGTTGTTGAAATCTACCGTAACGTTTTCACGTTCAACTGCATCAACTTCAAAATAGTCAAAGTGAGTATAATTAAACATTCCGGCAAAAATCACACCTGGAAAACTTTCGCCATAAGTGTTGTTTACTCTCACAGTGCTATTATAATATCTTCTACTTCTTTCTAAATTCTCTTCGATTTCATTTAACTTTTGTTGCAAATCCAAGAAATTTTGATTGGCTTTCAAATCAGGATAAGCTTCTGCTATCGCAAATAAACTTCTCAAAGTGCTTTGCAATGCATTTTCAGCTTTGATTTGATCGTTGATATCACCACTTGAAGCTGACATAGCTGTAGTTCTTGCTTCAATTACTTTTGACAAAGTTTCTTGTTCGTGAGTGGCATAGCCTTTAACCGTATTGACCAAATTTGGAATCAAATCGTGACGACGTTTTAGTGCGACATCAATATTGCTCCAAGCATCTTTCACAAGATTTTTATTGCTGACAAATTTGTTGAAAATGCTAATTACCAAAACGGCAAGTAGAACGATAATTCCTATAAATACATAAAGAGCTGTCATAGTAGTTTGAGTTTTATAGTTAAAAAAATCATGATCCATTTATAATGAATGGGATTTATATTTAAAATTAGTGTTTTTTAAATTAATCTAAAATTAATTCTTTTTCAACTCTTCAACACTATCTACACCTCTCATTTTACAGAATTCTGAAATAACTGCGTGATGAGAAACGGTTTTATCTTTAAAATAATTGATAAAATAAGATTTCTCTTCTTCTGTAGCTTCCAATTGATTCAAGATATTTAACAAGTGCATTTTCATATGACCTTGTTGAATTCCGGTAGTTACCAAAGATCTTAAAGCTGCGAAATTTTGAGCCAAACCAGCTACAGCGATGATTCCCATCAACTTTTCAGCATTCGGATTGCCCAATACTTGAAGTGCTAATTTCACCAAAGGATGTAAGGAAGTCAATCCACCAACAGTACCTACAGAAATAGGTAAATCTAACCAAAATCTAAAAATTCCATCTTTGACTTCACAATGTGTCAAACTGCTGTATTTTCCATCTTTCGAAGCGTAAGTATGCGCACAAGCTTCAACTGCTCTAAAGTCGTTTCCTGTAGCGATTACAACTGCATCCACACCATTCATTATTCCTTTGTTGTGGGTAGCTGCTCTGTATGGTTCAACTTCGGCTATACGAACTGCTCGACTGAATTTCTCTACAAATTCATAAGGATCGATTCCTTTTTCTGCTAAATCTTCTACTGCACAACTCACTTCTGCACGAACGATACAATCTGGAGTGAAGTTGGAAAGAATACACATTACAATTTGAAGAGAATTCTTTTCGCTTGCAGTGAAAATGTCGCTCGCATTGATTTCTCTTTCTAAAGTTTCAGCAAATTGTTCCAAACAAGAATTGATAAAGTTCGCTCCCATAGAATCTACCGTATCGAATTCTGCATGAATTTGATAATAATTATCGATTTCCGCTGTTTTATCGACCAACTTCAAATTTAAAATTCCACCACCTCTTTGTTGCATATTTTTAGTGATGTCTTCTGTATCGATAAAAAGTTTTGCTAAAACAGTTTCTATGAAAAATCTTTCCAATTTCTCATAATCACCTTCGAACATGAAATGAACATGACCTAATTTGATTTTGGATAGAATTTGAGTTTTAAATCCACCTCTATCGTACCAGAATTTTGCTGCCTTTGAAGCCGCTGCAACTACTGAACTTTCTTCGATAGCCATCGGAATGCAGTGAAGTTCTCCATCGATTAGGAAATTCGGAGCAAATCCAAAAGGCATATAAAAGTTTGAAAGTGTATTTTCTGAGAATTCGTCGTGTAAGCGTTGAAGTTCTACATCATCGTTCCAATATTGTTTTAAAACTTTAAATGCTTCTTCAGAACCGCCTAAATATTCATTAACCAACCATTCGATTTTTCCTTCTTTTGACATTTTCGAAAAACCTTGTACAGCTGTATGATTCATATTTTAAAATTTAAGTTGTACAAATGTAATGATTAGTAAATAGTTTAAGATGTGATAATCGTTAATTTCTCCCTAAAAAATCGATAGAATTTTCTCGAATTTAATAAGCAATCGTTTCAAACATAGAGAATTGTTTAGATTTTGAGAAAGTTGAATCAATTCTTCCAATGAATTTACACAATGGTTTCTTTTGCATAATCAATTGAAATTTAAACTGAGATTTATGTTTGAAATGTGTTGCAAAAGAAAAAGCCAAGAACTTAACTTTTGTAAGTGCTTGGCTTTCAGTGTGGGCGAAGAGGGATTCGAACCCCCGACCCNNCCCTCTGCTTGTAAGGCAGATGCTCTGAACCAACTGAGCTATTCGCCCTGAATTGCGATTGCAAATATAGTATCATTTTTTGTCTCTGCAAATATTTTATTGAAATTTGGGTAACTTTTTTTAAAAGTTTATTTTCGCAGCCTGATATACAATAGAATATGGCGAAAAATAAATTAAAAAAATTTAAAGAAAATAAAACTTTTCATAATCTCATACAACCGAAACGCTATGATTTGGTCAATGATAACTTTATTTTCAAAGGTAAATGGAATGAAGAGTTCTTTAAAAATGACCGACCTATCATTTTAGAATTGGGTTGTGGAAAAGGTGATTATACGATAGGTTTGGCCAAAGAAAATCCAGATAAAAATTTTATTGGGGTAGATATAAAAGGTGCGAGATTGTGGACAGGTGCGAAAACAGCAATTGAAAATTCTTACGAAAATGCTGCTTTTCTACGCTCGAGTATAGAATTTATTCCTGTATTGTTCGAAAAAAATGAAGTAAGTGAAATTTGGATTACTTTTCCTGATCCCCAAATTAAATTCAGAAGAGCCAAACATCGATTGACTCATCCTGACTTTTTGGAAAAATATCATCAAGTTTTGAAAGAAGATGGAATCATTCATCTAAAAACCGATAGTGAGTTTCTTCACGGTTATACTTTAGGAGTTTTACAAATGCTCGGGCATGAAATTTTAATTTCAAATCATGATGTTTATAATCCTTCGAACAAATCCATACCTGAAGAAGTGACGAAAATTAAAACTTATTATGAAAGTAAATTTTTAGAAGAAGGAAAATTAATTACGTACATTCGTTTCAAGCTAAATTATTAGAAATGAAAAAGATTCTCCTTCAATTCATCTGTTTATTCTTTGTTGGCAATTTACAAGCACAGCAAAACGAATGGCTCTTTGCGACAACTACTGTAGAATATGCAAACAATTTAAAAAATGAATTTCCCAATAAAATTGAAATTATTGAAACCAAAAATGATTTGGTGGCCGTTTATGTTGATGCAGAAACGAGTTTAGAAATTAAGAATTATGGAAATTTACATGGACCTGGTTTTGTGTATAAAGTCGATAAAGATGATGCAATACAAAGTTTGCATTCAAATATTTCCCCAAATGTCAATGCTTTAAATTTCACCATAACCGAAGATACATTCGTAGAGCAATGTATTTCTATGGTTGAAGAAGATAATTTGGCACAAACCATTTTAACTTTAGAAGCTTATGGAACACGTTTTCACAATCAACCAAGTGGTATTCAGGCTTCATTAGATTTGAAAACTACTTGGGAAGATTTGGTTGGACAATTCAATAGAGATGATGTTTTGGTTGAATTTTATGAGCATTCATTTACTCAACAAAAGTCAGTGATTGTAACCATTCCAGGTTTGGAATTTCCTGAGGAAATAATTGTCATAGGTGGGCATATCGATAGTGGAGATTTTTGGAATCCATATGATGCGCCGGGAGCTGATGATAATGCATCTGGAATTGCTACTTTGACAGAAACTCTAAGAATTTTGTTAGCCAACGATTTTAAGCCTAAAAGAACGGTTCAAATCATGGCATATGCAGCTGAGGAAATTGGACTTTATGGATCGGCTGATATCGCTAACAACTACAGTTCAAATGGAAAGAATGTTTTGGCTGCAGTGCAGTTCGATATGACGAATTATAATGGTTCTTCTTTCGATATCGCTTTGAATACTGATGAAGCTTATACTTCAAATGAATTGAATTTGTTTTTAATTGAACTTTTGGAATATTATAATTCAGAAGGTGAGCATCAAATCACTTATGGCAGTTCTCAATGTGGGTATGGATGTTCAGATCATGTGAGTTGGGCAGAAAATGGATACCATGCAGCTTTCCCAATGGAAGCAGCCTTCAGTGATGTAAGTCCTTATATTCATACGCCTAACGATACTTTTGCTTCTATGAATAACGATGCTTCCCATTCGGTGAAGTTTGTAAAATTGGCTTTGGAATTTGTGATTGAAACTGCAAAAACTTCACAACTTGCTGTGATCGATGTTAATGAAAATGAGGAAGTAAGTATGGTGATAAGTGATAGAAAGTTGATATATGATTTCAGTCAATCAAATGTGGATTTATCGTCGATTCAAATATTTGATACGTCAGCAAGAAATTTAATTTCCAATAATAAATTGAAAAATCGAGGAGAAGTTTCGTTAGAAAGTTTAAAAAATGGTGCTTATATCGCTGTTTTTAAAATTGAAAATGGAAAAACTTATTCAAAGAAATTTTTGTTGAATTAATTTAACCCAAACAAAATACTTTCAAATTTTAAAATATTTTGTTTGGGAAAAGTTTAAAAATATTCAGCAAACCACTGTTGGAATTTATCGCCCAATACAGGGATTTTTTTCATTTCTCCATTCAATGCTCCAATCAATGCAAGCACCCACAAAGCGATAGGTATCAATTGAACAAGTGACCACAATGCGCCTAATGATAAGCTTACTCTACTTATAAAAAATCCTAAAAAAGAAAGAACAAAGCTCAATAACATCAAACCTGCCATTTGCCTCAAATGAAAACTGGTGTATTCTGTTTTTTCTTTTCTTGTTACTACGGCAACAATCCAGCCTATAAGTGTGAGATAGGATACAATTCCCAATTGTTTATCTTCCATAATTGTTTAAAGTTAAATTCATATAAAAAAAGCCCAAACTCAAGAGTTTGGGCGCCAAAGTTAATTATTTTAATTCTACAGTTTCTTGACCGATTTTTAAACCATTTTGATACAAATCGATTTTGTAATTGCCTTGAGGGAAATCATAATCTTCCCAATCAAAAGTTATATTTTGTTTGCTTCCTCTTTGGTAATTGAAAGTGACTTTGTCCGAATATTCAATGGTTCCTAATGAAACTGTTTCGATTGATCCGTGATTTGCTCCTTCAAAAATTCCTAAACTTCCATCGGGTTTATAGATAGCTATAAAAATTTCTTTCTGACCACTTTCTGCATGATGATTCGGATCCAAATCAAAACTCACTCTCAATTTATCGATTCTCCTCGCTCTATCAGTTTCAACTTCTTTTCCACTTTTTCTCACTTTTAAACCTTGGATTTTATAATTTGAAACCGAAAAAGTAGAACGCAATTTATGCTCAGTTTCATCCGCTCTTTGCCTTTCCGTTTCCAATTCAGTGATCAATTCTGTCTGTTTGATGTTCAAAGTATCAGTCACAGCTATCAAAGAATCCTTTTGTTGTCTGAGCTCATCGATTTCTCTTTTGAATTGAGCGATATCGTTGTTTAGAGAGTTGATCATTCGCTGTGCTTTTTTGAGTTCTGAAGTAGTAACCTCTGATTTGTTGAGTATGTTTTGAATTTCTTTTTGTTTTTCAAATATCTCAACATCTCTTTGGACCAACATAGAATCTCTTTCGGACAAATCTTCTCTTGTTTGTTCGAATTCGATTGTGAGTTCATCCAACTTTTCTTGTAAAACTATTTTTGCACTTTCAGTGTCTTGTAAATCAATGTTCAACACCTCGATTTCTTCTACATTTCTTTTGTTTTTATTCAATTGATAAATGTTGAACCCTAAACTTCCCAAAAGTAAAACCGCCAATGCGATGATTATCGATTTGTTTCTATTGTTGCCTTCAGGGGGAGTTTTTTCGATTTCAGTTGTTTCCATAATAAATTAATTTAATAATAATTGATCATTCTATTGATTTGATATTTTAACTGTCTATTGTGTGAAATATTGCATTTAACCCAATTGTTCTTCTTGTCCAATTCAAATTCAAAAGTATATGTATCATAAGTGAGGTTGGTGTAATTGTATTTTTTTACTTCGTGTAATTTTCCATTCGTGTCAAATATTTCTACCAAAGTCGTATTTCCTTTATGATCAATGATTTCTCTTCTCTTCAAATAATTATTGCTATACTCAAATTTTTCTATCGTCTGTTCATTTCCTGTTTGAGTAACTATTCTTGTGGGTGAACCCGATCGCTGATTTTCAAAGAATTTGTATCGATTGATATTGCCGTTGTTTGAATAATTCTTTTCACTGATTGGATGATAAAGTGAATTGAATTCAAACTCATCTTTTGAGAAAATTTGATCTTCCATCCAATATATTTTTTCTTTTAACCAACCATTTTCATAAACCCAATTGACCACCCAATATTGGTCTGAGGTACGTCCAGAGTTGAATTCGTCAACCCTTATTAATTGATTATGAAGATAGTAAAATTTAATTTCTTGCGCTAATTTTTTTGGTTCTTCTCCATTCTGAATGAGGAAATTTTCTATTTTCTCAATTTGATTCGTTGGATTGAAGTGAAATAAAGTCCGATCGAATATTCCTAAATTTCCTCTATAATCCAAATAATTTTCTCTCAAAACTAAATTTCTCTTTCGGTCAAATTCTAAATAAATAGAATCGAAATTTTCACTGTCCAAAAATCCTGAATGAGTGGTATGATTCGAGTTTGAATAATAGGTTGTTACTGAAGAAAGGCTTTTTACATTGCCCATCAATCCAAAATCAATGGTTTTTTTCTGTGCTACCAAACAATTGGTCGCAAGTATCAATAAAATTAAACTAAAACCCTTTGCGCATTTCTTTATAAACATTGATCAATCCATTTGTCGATGAATCAAGAGAGTTTGTTTCTTGATTTGATTTTAATTCTGGTAGAATTTCATTGGCCAATTTTTTGCCCAACTCTACACCCCATTGATCATAACTAAAAATGTTCCAAATTATTCCTTGAACAAAGGTTTTATGTTCGTATAAAGCGATGAGCGCTCCTAAGTTTCTTGGTGTTAACTTCTTAAATAAAATAGAATTCGTAGGTATATTTCCTTCAAAAACTTTAAAAGCATTGATAAATTCGATTTCTTTTTCAGTTGTTTCCGAATTTGTTAATTCTATTTCTTCTTTTCCAAATGCCAATGCTTTTGTTTGAGCAAAGAAATTCGACAATAATTTTTCATGATGATTGTCCAACGGATTCAACGGTTGTGAAGCCGCTATAAAATCGCATGGAATCAATTTCGTTCCTTGATGAATCAATTGATAAAAAGCATGTTGACCATTTGTGCCGGCATCTCCCCAAATAATCGCTCCCGTTTGATAATCCACAAGCTGCCCATTTCTATCGACATTTTTCCCATTGCTTTCCATATCTAATTGTTGTAAATAGGTTGGGAATTTCGATAAATATTGACTGTAAGGTAAAACGGCATGAGTTTCAGCTTCGAAAAAATTATTGTACCAAATGCCTAAAAGTCCCATGATAACAGGTATGTTTTCTTCGAAATTTGAAATTCTAAAATGTTCATCGACTTCGAAAGCTCCTTTGAGCAACTGATTGAAATTTTCGAATCCAACGGCTAAACAAATACTCAAACCAATGGAACTCCACAAAGAAAATCTTCCACCTACCCAATCCCAAAATTTGAACATATTTTCTGGATTTATACCAAATTGTTCCACTGCCAAAACATTGGTTGAAATGGCTACAAAATGTTTGGGAATGTCTTTGGTTGTCGCTTCACTTTCTAAAAACCATTTCTTCGCACTATATGCATTTGTCATGGTTTCTTGAGTGGTAAATGTTTTTGATGCAATGATAAAAAGTGTGGTTTCAGGATTTAAATCCTTGAGTGTTTCCACCAAATGCGTGGCATCAACATTCGAAACATAATGAACATTTAACCTGGTTTTATAATACCTCAATGCATTGGAAACCATCGCTGGGCCTAAATCTGAACCGCCTATCCCAATGTTTACTATGTCTTTGATTTCCTTTCCTGTAAAACCTTTCCATTGACCACTGATGACCGATTTAGAAAAATCGCTCATCTGCTGTAAAACTTGATTGACCGCAGGCATGACATTTTCAAAATCCACTTCGATGGGTCGATTGGATAAATTTCTAAGTGCGATATGTAAAACTGGTCGATTTTCGGTTTCGTTGATTCTATTTCCTTTGAATTGACTTTCTATCGCTTCTTTTAATTTACATTCATTGGCAAGTTCAATCAATAATTTCATTGTTGTTTCATCGATTCTATTTTTAGAATAATCGAAAACGAAATCCTTGAATTTGATATGGAATTTTTCAAAGCGACTTTCATCTTTAAAAAGCTCTTTCAAATGTTTGAGTCGAATTTCTTCAAAATGTGTCTCAAGCTTTTTCCAAGCTTTGGTAGTAGTAGGATTTATTTTAGGTAGCGACATATCAATAAAGGTTTGGGCAAAAATAAAAATTAAGTATGAGCTTGTGAAAGAATTCATTCGCTATTCCTGTCAACCACCCAAAATCATATTACAAGGCTTTGACTTCAACTATTGCTTGCTTATCTTTGCGCGCTTATGGGAGAAATGAAATTGGTTCGGATCAATAAGTTTTTTAGCGAAATCGGATATTGCTCTCGAAGAGAAGCAGATAAGTTAGTCGAACAAGGTAGAGTTACTATCAATGGGAAAGTTGCCGAAATGGGTAGCAAAGTTTCCAATGATGATGAAATTCGACTGGACGGAAAGTTGATGGAAAAAATGATAGAAGATTTTATTTATATCGCTTTCAATAAGCCGAGAGGAATTGTTTGTACAACCGATACTGTACGCGAAAAAAACAATATCATCGATTATATCAATTATCCCAAAAGAATTTTTCCCATCGGTCGATTGGATAAAGACAGTGAAGGTTTGATTTTTTTGACCAATGATGGAGACATTGTCAACCAAATTCTTCGCGATGAAAATAATAACGAGAAAGAGTATTTGGTAACGCTCAAAGAACCTATGGGTAAAAAATTTATTCATAAAATGAGCAATGGTGTGCCAATCTTAGATACAATAACTAAAAAGTGTTACGTTGAAAAAATCAATGACCATCAATTCAAAATTATTTTGACTCAAGGATTGAATCGACAAATCCGAAGAATGACCGAATATTTGGGCAATAAGGTGGTTAAATTGAAGCGTTATCGAATCATGAATGTCAATTTGGATATTCCTATCGGAAAATGGCGATATTTGACCCAACAAGAAATGGATGAAATCAGAAGAATACTGAATCAAAAATAATTTTAGATAAATAGAATCGGGATGTGGCGCAGTCTGGTAGCGTACTTGCATGGGGTGCAAGGGGTCGCAGGTTCAAATCCTGTCATCCCGACAATTTTCAAAATCAATTCAATTATCCAAAGCTTTTAAAACAGCATTTACAAATTCGTTTCTATTTTTACTCAACTCTCTCGAACCTGCCAAAGGCCAAGCGGCACTTTGAGCAATTACTAAATTTTTTTCTGGATTGATATAGATGAACTGCCCGAAAATACCATTAGCTGTATAACTTCCATCGGGATTTCTCCACCATAAATAACCATATCCACCGCCACTATCGTTGGTTTGATATAAATTCGTAGTAGCATTTTCTAACCATTCATCCGAAAAAATAGATTCTCCATTGATTTCACCATCTTTCAACATCAATAAGCCCAAACGTGCGAAATCTCTAAGCGAAGCTGACAATCCACTTCCACCTATGTTTAAATCGCTGCACTCGTCTGCCAACCAAAAAGCACATTGCTGCATTCCAAATGGCTTCCAAATTTTCTCCGATAAATATTCAGCCAAACTTTTTCCACTTGCTTTTTGGATCAGAATTCCTACTAAATCGGTTTCACCTGTGCTATAATTCCAATGTTTACCGGGTTCATGAATTTGCTTCAAATTTTTCATATAAGTCAAAATATGAGCTTCATTGTTTTCACAAGGTAATTGATACATCTGTGCAACATCAGAATTTGGATCGCTATAATCTTCGTTCCAATCAATGCCCGAAGTCATGGTCAGCAATTGTCGAACCGTAACTTTTCCATAATCAGTATCTTTTAATTCTGGAATGTAAATTTCTAACTCATCTTCCATACTTTTTATAATTCCATCTTTCAAAGCAGTTCCAACCAACATTGAAGCAACAGATTTGGCAACCGAAAATGAAGTCCAAAGTGTATGTTCATCCATTCCATCCGAATAAACCTCCAATTTTATTTCATCGTTCTGTAATACAATTAATCCTTGGATATGGTTTTTTTCTAAATAATTATCTACATCGAATTTTTCTTCCCAATCTATTGGAGATTTAGAATTCTTTAATTCAAATACTGTAGAAGAAGCAGGAACTTCTATGCTCGGAAAAATACTTTGCATCATGGCAAATCTTCTTTCCCTTTCTACTTGTGACCAAAACAATAAACTTTCTAATTTTTGACCCATGGTTTCTCCAGGAATATTTTCTGGAAAATCGCGCTCATCTTCAATTACTCTAAACTCACATACATCGACTTGTGAGAAAACAGTTGAATAAGTCAAAAGAAAAAATAAAATAATCTGTAGGTGTTTCATAATTTTCACAAAGCGACAAAGATAAATATACATTGCCTGAGACTAAAATATTTTGAGTTAAAACCTAATTGATGGATCGATGAGAAATTTAAATAAATGACAAATTGTCATTGGATTGCGTTCGGATTTGTTTTTGCATATAGTAAACAAAACTTAAATTTAGATATGGATTTTAACCAATATACAATCAAATCAAGAGAAGCCATTCAATTGGCTCATCAAATCGCTATTGGCAATCAGAATCAAGCGATTGAACCTGCCCATATTTTGAAGGGAATGATGGATGCAGAACAAGATGTTTTGAGTTTCATCATCGAAAGACAAGGTGGAAACTTAGAGTACATAAAAAAGGAGTTGACTGACATAATTTCACGTTTTCCAAAAGTCTCTGGAAGTGGTTCAAATCATCTTTCGAATGATTCTAATCGAATTTTGATTACCGCCATGGATGAAGCGAAAAAGATGCAAGATGATTATGTGAGTTTAGAGCATTTGTTGTTGGGAATTTTAAGCAATAATTCAAACGTAAGTCAATTGTTGAAAAATCAAGGTTTGAATTATAAACAGAGTTTAGAATTGATCAAAGAATTGAGAAAAGGTCAAAGAGTTACATCTGAAAATGCAGAATCTAATTATAATTCCTTGAATAAATACGCTAAAAACCTAACAGAATTAGCAGCTGAGGGTAAGTTAGATCCTGTCATTGGAAGAAATGATGAAATTAGAAGAGTTTTACAAATACTTTCGAGAAGAACTAAAAACAACCCTATTCTCATCGGTGAACCTGGAGTTGGTAAAACAGCAATAGCTGAAGGAATTGCACACAGAATTATCAGCGGTGATATTCCTGAGAATTTATTGAACAAGAAAGTTTTCTCCTTAGATATGGGAGCCTTGGTGGCTGGTGCGAAATACAAAGGAGAATTTGAAGAGCGATTAAAAGCAGTGATCAAAGAAGTTACCGAATCCGATGGTGAAATCATTTTGTTCATCGACGAAATTCATACTTTGGTGGGTGCCGGTGGAGGTGGAGAAGGAGCGATGGATGCTGCCAATATTTTGAAACCAGCACTTGCGAGAGGAGAATTGAGAGCGATTGGTGCAACGACTTTGAACGAATATCAAAAGTATTTTGAAAAAGATAAAGCCTTGGAAAGACGTTTCCAAATCGTAATGGTCGAAGAGCCAAATGAAGAAGATGCGATTTCTATTTTAAGAGGAATCAAAGAGAAATACGAAGTTCACCACAAGATTAGAATAATGGACGAGGCAATTATTTCTGCCGTTCAACTTTCAACTCGTTATATAGCCGATCGTTTTTTGCCGGATAAAGCCATTGACTTGATGGATGAAGCTGCTTCAAAATTGAGGATGGAGATGAATTCTAAACCTGAGGAATTGGACATCATCGATCGAAAAATTATTCAATTAGAAATTGAAATTCAAGCGATTAAAAAAGAAGCTGACGATAAGAAGTTGATGCTTTTGAAAGAAGAACTTGCTAATCTTCAAGAAGAAAGATCAGAATTAAATGCAAAATGGACGGAGGAAAAGAGTAAAGCCGATCAAGTTCAAGAAGTTAAAAGTAAAATCGACGAACTCAAACTTCAAGCAGAGCAAGCAGAGCGAGTGGGTGATTATGAAACCGTTGCGAGAATTCGATATGAATCGCTTAAACAACAAGAAGAAAAATTAAAAGAACTCGAAAATCAAATCGCAGAAGAAAGTCATAATAAATTGGTCAAAGAAGCTGTCGATTCTGAAGATATAGCTGAAGTTGTATCGAAATGGACTGGAATTCCAGTGACTAAAATGTTGCAGAGTGAAAGAGAGAAATTGTTGCATTTAGAAGAAGAGTTGCACAAAAGAGTGGTTGGTCAACATGAAGCTGTTCAAGCGGTTTCTGATGGAATTCGAAGAAGTAGAGCAGGATTGAGCGATGAAAAAAGACCTATTGGATCATTTTTATTCTTAGGTCCGACAGGAGTTGGTAAAACTGAGTTGGCAAAAACTTTAGCCGAATTCTTGTTTGACGACGAAAATGCTATGACTCGAATCGATATGAGTGAGTATCAAGAAAGACATTCGGTGAGCCGTTTGTTGGGAGCTCCTCCAGGTTATGTTGGATATGACGAAGGTGGTCAATTGACCGAAGCGGTTAGACGAAGACCTTATTCAGTAATTCTTTTGGATGAAATCGAGAAAGCACATCCCGATGTATTCAATATTTTATTGCAAGTTTTAGATGATGGTCGATTGACGGATAACAAAGGAAGAATGGTGAATTTTAAGAACACTATTATTATCATGACTTCCAATTTCGGTTCTCAAATCATTTTAGAAAATTTCTATGATTTAGATAACAAAGACATACAATATGTTTATGAAGAAACCAAAAATACTGTATTCGAAGAACTGAAAAGGAATTTCAGACCAGAGTTTTTGAATCGTATCGATGAGACGATTTTGTTCAAGCCGTTGATGATTGAGCAAATCATGGGAATTGCCAAACTTCAGATCGATGAATTGTCATCTAAGTTGGCCAAACGAGACATAACGATGGACATCACTAAGGAAGCTTTGACTTATATAGCAAACAAAGGCTACAACCCACAATTTGGAGCAAGACCTTTGAAAAGAGTGGTTCAACAAGATGTTTTGAATGAACTTTCTAAAGAGATTTTGGCCGGAAGAATTCAAGAAAATAGTGTAGTACTAATTGATTATTTCCCAGAAAAAGAGGGTGAAAATAAGTTAGTTTTCACAGTTAAATAATTAGTTTTTTCCATTACATAATTAAAATCCCTGTCGATAAATTCAACAGGGATTTTTTTAATATCCAAATCTTTTCAATTCGTTATCTTTTTTACGCCAATCCTTTTTAACTCTCACATAAAGTTTGAGAAAAACATTTTTCTGAAAGAATTTTTCCAAATCTTCTCTTGCCTCTTTACCAACTTTCGAGAGTGATTCACCTTTATGACCGATGATGATTCCCTTTTGAGAATCTCTTTCTACATAAATATCTGTTTCAATTTGAATCAACTCTAAACCTTCTTTAAAAATCTGAGTCACTACTTCTACAGAATAAGGAATTTCTTTTCTGTAATTCAACAATATTTTTTCACGAACAACTTCATTGACAATGAATCTTTCGGTTTTATCGGTCAATTGATCTTCGGGATAATATTTCGGTCCTTCTGGTAAAAGTTCAATTATTTTTGATTTCAATAAATCAATGTTCGCATTTCTCAAAGCAGAAATCGGCAAAATCTCAGCTTTAGGCAACAATTCATGCCAGTGATTCACTGCTTTTTCCAAAGTTTCTTGATCGCTCTGATCGATTTTATTGATCAAAACCAATACAGGAACATCTGTTTTTTGAAGCTTTTCGAAGAATTCTTGGTTTCGAGGTTTCTTTTCGCCTATTTCCACTACATACAAAATGATGTCAGCATCGACCAAAGCCTCGTTGACATAATTCATCATTTTGGATTGTAATTCGTAGGCAGGTTCTAAAATACCTGGAGTATCAGAAAAAACAATTTGATATTCATCAGTTGTTAGAATTCCTTTGATTCTATGACGTGTGGTTTGAGCTTTTGGAGTTGCAATGACCAAACGCTCTTCCATCAACAAATTTAACAAAGTGGACTTACCTACATTGGGATTGCCTATGATGTTAACAAAACCCGATTTAAAATTATTTTTTTCTGACATATTGCAAAATTATGAATTAAAGCTGAGTTTAATATTTATGTAATTTAATTTCTTTTTGAAAAGAAAATTTAAATATTTATCTAAAGCGTTAAAATGCTTAATTTAGCAGAATTAATTTGATACATTTTCAAAATGGCTGCACGTAAAGATTTTTCAGATTTGAAATACATTCCTAAAATCAAAGAATCAGCTGTCAAAGCTGAAACTTTTGAATTGGACAACCTTCAAATCAAAGATATTTATACAGAAGAAGATAACAAAGACTTTATATACAAAAACAACCTTCCCGGCATAGCTCCTTTTATGAGAGGACCTTACACGACTATGTACGTGAGAAGACCTTGGACGATTCGTCAATATGCAGGTTTTTCTACTGCTGAAGAATCTAACGCATTTTATAAAAGAAATTTAGCCGCTGGACAGAAAGGTTTGTCCGTAGCATTTGATTTGGCTACTCATAGAGGATATGATTCTGACCATGAAAGAGTAGTGGGCGATGTAGGGAAAGCGGGAGTTGCAATCGATTCGGTTGAAGATATGAAAGTTTTATTCGATGAAATACCATTGGATAAAATTTCTGTTTCTATGACGATGAATGGTGCGGTTTTACCAATTTTAGCATTCTATATAGTTGCAGCAGAAGAACAAGGCGTGAATCAAAATCAGTTGAGCGGAACTATCCAAAATGATATTTTGAAGGAATTTATGGTAAGAAATACTTATATCTATCCACCTACACCTTCGATGAAAATCATTGCTGATATATTTGAATACACTTCTCAAAACATTCCAAGATTCAACTCGATTAGTATTTCGGGTTATCATATGCAAGAAGCTGGAGCAACACCTGTTTTAGAGATGGCTTATACATTAGCGGATGGATACGAATATGTTAAAACAGGATTGAAAGCTGGTTTAGATATTGATAATTTTGCTCCGAGATTATCGTTTTTCTGGGCGATTGGAATGAATTATTTTCAAGAAATTGCCAAAATGCGTGCAGCGAGGATTATTTGGGCTGAAATGATGAGTGAATTTAATCCTAAAAATCCAAAATCTCAGATGCTAAGAACCCATTGTCAAACTTCTGGTTGGAGTTTGACCGAACAAGATCCTTACAATAATATTACTCGAACAGCTATAGAAGCTATGGCAGCAGCACTTGGTGGAACTCAATCTTTGCACACCAATGCTTTGGATGAAGCCATTGCTCTACCAACGGATTTCTCAGCGCGTATTGCGAGAAACACTCAATTGATCATTCAAGAAGAAACTCAAATTTGTCGCACAGTTGATCCGATGGGCGGAAGTTATTTGATCGAAGCACTGACCGAACAAATGATCGAAAAAGCTTGGGAATACATAGAAGAAGTTAAAGAATTGGGTGGAATGACCCAAGCGATAGAAGCAGGAATTCCAAAAATGAGAATTGAAGAAGCTGCTGCGAAAAAGCAAGCTAAAATTGATTTTGGAGAAGATGTAATTGTTGGAGTAAATTCTTACAAATCAAAATTAGAACAAGCCGAATTAGAGATTTTAGAAATTGATAACACAGCTGTTCGATTGGGGCAAATCAAACGTTTGGAAGAATTGAAAGCCAATAGAGATGCAGATAAAGTCGATGAAATCTTAAATCAATTGACTCAAGCAGCAGAATCAGGCAAAGGAAATCTATTGGAATTATCCATAGAAGCAGCAAGAAGAAGAGCTACTTTGGGAGAAATTTCCGATGCTTTAGAAAAAGTTTTTGGACGACATAAAGCTAAAACAAAATCAATTCAAGGAGTATATGCTATGGAAGCAAACCAAAATCATTCATTTGCAGAGGCGATGAAGTTGACCGATGAATTTGCAGAGAAATTTGGGCGTCGCCCGAGAATCATCGTTGCAAAAATGGGGCAAGATGGGCACGATAGAGGAGCGAAAGTTGTTGCTACTTCTTATGCGGATATGGGATTCGATGTGGACATAGCTCCACTTTTCCAAACACCAGCAGAAGTTGCTAAACAAGCAGTAGAAAACGATGTGCATATTTTGGGGATTTCTTCATTGGCAGCCGGACATAAAACTCTTGTTCCAGAAGTTGTAGAAGAATTGAAAAAATATGGTAGAGAAGATATTTTTGTAGTTGTAGGAGGAGTTATTCCAAGACAGGATTATGATTTTTTATACAATAATGGTGCTCATGCTATTTATGGACCAGGAACCAATTTAGCGGATTCGGCTATTGAAATTCTAAATAGTCTATTGAAAGGTTAATTCATCTATTTTAACTGAAATTCATTTGATTTGAAAATTAATTTAAACATCGCTCAAACCATTTTAAGGATTGTATTTAGTATAATTATTCTATGGTTCATAGGGTATTTTTTGATGGGTGAAAAAAATGGATTCCTATTCTCAGATAGAAAATTTGCAGCAATTTTTCCAGAAATCTTAGTGTTTTCAACGGCAGTTTCTATTTATGGATTATTTGTTTTATCCATTAAAAATAAAAGAAAAAAATGGGTGAACTTTTTGTTGTTCTTTGGTGGATTATTATTTGCAAGTTTACCATTTTTAGCTTTTCATGGATATTATCAATACCAATGTAGCAATTGGAATTCAGAAATAGTTTCTTCAGAAAACATTTTGTACAACAATTATGATACTGAAGAAACTGTGAGGGTGATTGCATCCAAGTGTAAATTCGAAGATGAAGTAAAAACGGATACAATTTTTGTAAAGAATTATTTGATGTTTTTTGAAATGCATCGTAGAGTAAATATAATTGAGGTCGAAAAATCCAACTGGAGCGAATCGCCGACTTCTGGCTTAATTAATGATGGGATATAATTAGATGAAAGATAAGACCAAAGAAATCCAGCTTAAGAAACATAAAAGAATTGCAACTTCTCTGTTTTTCTTAATGGCTTTGATTTATGGTTTGATGGTTTATTTACAATTGGATTCGCCTCGCGCTTGGATGGGGTATATCGAATCGTTTTCGGAAGCGGGTATGGTAGGTGCTTTGGCAGATTGGTTTGCAGTTACAGCACTTTTTAGACATCCTTTGGGATTGAAAATTCCTCATACAAATCTCATTGAACGCAAAAAAAATGATTTAGGTGAAAATTTAGGAAAATTTGTCAATGATAATTTTATTAATCCTGAAAATATAAGACCTTATATCGAGCGATTGAACATTGTTAAAATCGTTTCCAATTGGTTGTCTCGACCGAATAATCAAAAAGTTTTAGAAGAAGAGATTCTCAATTTATTGAATAAAATCATTCGTGAATTGGAGGATGATGAAGTTGAAAATTTTCTTTCGGAAAAAGGAATTGAATTGTTGAAATCCATAGATTATCCTAAAATTACTTCTTCAGGATTGCATTATTTAATCGATAGAAATGAACACATCAATCTATTAGAAAATCTACTTCCACAAATCAAAGAATACGTTTATGAGAGTCAGGATTTGATCAAGGAGAAAATTTCTGAGAATCGTCCTTTCATTGCATTTTTGGCTGGAAAAAAGATTTCACGAGAATTAACTGAAGGTTTGATTTCATTCATCGAAGAGGTAGAATTGGACAAAAATCATTTTGTTCGAAAAAAACTTACACAGAATTTAGATCGTTTTGCCGATGATTTGTTAACTTCACCTTCTTGGCAAAATAAATTTGATCAACTGAAAGAAGAGTTGATAATTCCTGAGAATTTAGAGAAGTACACACATGCTGTTTGGCAGGCGATCAAGCAAACTTTGGTTCAAAACTTAGAAGATTCAGATTCTTTGTTGAAAAATTACATTCATAAAAACGTTCAGAAGTTAGCTCATAATTTGGAGACAGATGAGGAAATGAATCAGCGCATCAATCGATGGATTCAGCATTTTGCATATCGAATGATATTAAAGAATCGAACGCAAGTTGAACAGCTAATTAGCAAGACTGTAGAGAGTTGGGAGGGCAAGGAGCTGAGCGATAAACTCGAATTGGAAGTAGGAAAGGATTTGCAATTCATCAGAATCAACGGGACCTTAGTTGGAGGGCTGGTTGGCTTGATCATTCATACTTTAACTGTGTTATTCATTTCTTAATAATATTTTTTTTAATAAAAACTTGGTTTTATATGCTTAAATACTATTTTTGTATCTATTATTTATCAAATTAAAATTTAAAGTATGAAAAAATTAGTAGATCAAATTCACGCTGAGTTTGAAATTTTTAGTGAAGAAGCAACAGCTCAAGTAGAAAAAGGTAATAAAGCAGCAGGAACAAGAGCGCGCAAATCATCACTTGCTTTAGACAAAATGCTTAAAGAATTTAGAAAAGCATCGATCGAAGAAGCAAAGAAATAAAATATAAAAAATCGCCTTTCGGGCGATTTTTTTTTAAACTTCTATTTTCATATATCTTCCTTCGTGGGCTCTGAGGTTCCACACGCTTTCATCTTCAAAAATCCAATATTGACCTTTGATCCCCACTAATTTTCCTTCATAAGTATTGTGACTATCGAGTTTTATCACATTGATTTTTGTAGGTTGTTTAAGAATGGGATAATCAAAAGATAAAATTTCTTGGTCATTGGTGATGAAATGAGCAAACTCTTCAGGAACCAAATTTTTGAATTTTTCTTTCTTTAGGATCAAATCAATATCTTCAATGTTGTTCAGCAACATTCTTCTATAATTCGTTTTGTCGGACAAGCCTTCCTTCATAGCCACCTCAATCATTCCAGCTTCATATCTATTGTCAGTTTTGGCCAAAATAATAGCAGCTGATGCACCTTGATCAATCCATCGAGTAGGAATTTGGCTGAGGCGAGTTACCCCAACTTTTAGGTCTGGACTTAACGCTAAATAAACGATATGAGGTTGTAGTTCAAATTTCTTTTCCCATTCCAAATCCCTTTGTTCAATTCCCAAATGAGCAGTTGATAATTCAGGTCTAATGATACTTTCATTGGCTTGAGGCAATGTGAAGAAACATTCTTGACAATAACCCATTCTGTAAATATTTTTATCCAAATTACAACCTTTGCATTGGTTATGGTCATGAGTCAATCGTATGTTTTTGCCCAATAATTGGTTGATTTCTAAAAATTCATTTTCGAAATTCAAATAATATCGAATAGGTTTCGAATGCTCAGAAATCATCTTTAAAATCTGTCCTTCAATAATCATTGTTTTGTTTAAATTTGTATAAAATTACAAAAATATGTCGGCACAAGGGTTAGTAAATAAAGTAATGGAGATTTTAATGAAGAAAAGGATGCGTCAAATCGAAAACTTTATTAAATATCCCATTGAAACCCAAGAGAATACTTTGTTCAACAATTTGTCTAAAGCGAGAAATACAGAATATGGAAATCTCTATAAATTCAATGAAATTGACAATTTAAGAGAATTCCAATCCAGGGTTCCTTTGGTGACTTATGAAGAATTTGAGCCGTATATCGAAAAAGCGAGGCGAGGAATTGCAGATGTGAGTTGGGAAGGGAAAATCAAATGGTTTGCGAAATCATCAGGAACTACAAATGCTAAGAGTAAATTCATTCCTATCAGCGATGTTTCTTTGGAAGACTGTCATTACAGTGCGGGGAAAATGATGTTTGCAATTTACTTAAACAATCATCCCGATACTCAGATTTTCAAGAATAAAAATTTAAGATTGGGAGGAAGCAGTGAGATTTACCAAGAATACGATACGCTTTTTGGTGATTTATCAGCAATTTTAATTGATAATCTTCCTTTTTATGCAGAACTTAGAAATTCACCCAATCGTCAAATCTCATTGATGAGCGAATGGGAATCTAAGATGAAAGCGATTTCAGCTGCAGTAATAAATGAAGATATTGGATGTTTGACAGGAGTTCCTTCCTGGATGTTGGTTTTGCTCCACAAAATTTTGGAGGAAACCGGAAAAGAAAAGTTGGATGAAGTTTGGCCTATGTTGGAAGTGTTTTTCCATGGAGGAATTAGTTTTAAACCTTACAAAGAAAATTACGAAGAATTGACACATAAAAAGTTGAATTTTTATGAAATTTACAATGCTTCGGAAGGGTTTTTTGCTATCCAAGACAGAAGTGATTCTAAGGAAATGCTTTTGCTTTTGGACAATGGAATTTTCTTTGAATTCATTCCTATGGATAAATTCGGTTCTGCTGATCCGAAAGTAATTACATTGGAAGATGTAGAGGTAGGTAAAAATTATGCAATTGTAATTACTACCAATGGTGGACTTTGGCGATATATCATTGGAGATACAGTTAAGTTCACTTCGACTGATCCGTTTAGAATAGTTGTAACGGGTAGAACCAAGCATTTTATCAATGC
>DEQC01000030.1:85461-94787 GCA_002359055.1 Flavobacteriales bacterium UBA3376
CTTTTGCAAATATTTTGGATGAGAGTTTACAAGAATTGAATTCTGATTATGAAGCTAAGCGATACAAGAATATGACTTTAAATCCTTTGAAATTGAATGTTGCTCGAGAGAATTTGTTTTTTGATTGGATGAAATCCAGAGGGAAATTGGGAGGTCAAAATAAAGTTCCAAGGTTGTCGAATACGAGAGAATATTTGGATGATTTATTGGAAATGAATCGATGATTTGAATTTGATATTTCATGAATAATTAAATAAAACAATGATAAAAAATAAGCCGTTTCAGAAATGAAACGGCTTATTTTATTGTTTATATAGAATAATCTCTAATGAAATTATTCGATTACGAAGTTATCAAAATGCAAATCGTATGCAGCATCTTTACCAACTTTCAATGCGAACAAGTTACCTGAAGTATTGCTTACGTTCAAGTCACTGATATTAGAAAGATCTAATTCAATTAAAACCCATTCACCATTGGTATTGATAGTTCCAGCGTATTGGTTGTTACCAGAATCTTGGATAACTGCACTTGAAGTGATTGTACCTAAATTGAATTTATAGTAATTAGAATCATCGATATACAAGTTCAAAGAAACTGATTTTTCTGAGTTACCTTTCATGTAGAAAGAAACTTTTGAATATGTTGAAGGAAGTCCTTCAGGAGCCAAAGTAGTGAATACATAATCATTACCAGCTGGAGTTCCTAAGATGTGTAAGGATGAGCTACCATCGATTCCTGTACCTGCGCTTTGGTTAGCATAAGATTTGATTCCAAATGAGTTCAAACCACCGATGAAGCTATCCCAATCTTCGAAGTCATGTCCAACAAACAAAGGAGTTGCGTCTTCTGAAGGAGGAGTTGGGTCATCACCACCACCGTTTCCGAAATCACAGTTTGCATCATCATTGTCAATGATTTTGATATCATCGATTTGATAAGTTGTTGTAATACCTGTTGGGCTACCCGTATAAGCAAATACGATTACACCTTCTCCACTTAATCCACTTAGGTCATATTCACCTGAGTCAACAAAAGTTCCATAACCACTGGTTGTACCTGTAGCGATGTTGAAAGATGAAGTAATGTCAACTAAAGTAGCATTGTCAATGTTTCCACCTGGAGTATAGTTAGTTGAATAATATACTTTAAGAGCATCACCATTGTTGTGTCCGTCATTTGATTTAAACGAGAATGCATCAGCATTTGTAAAGTCAACTGGAACTATGAAATAAGCAGACATGCTTGAGCTTGCATTAAATGCAGTAGCTTGGATGTATTTATTTCCGCCGAACTCAGTTACTCTCCATTTTCTATCACCTGTTAAAGCTAAGTTTTCATATTTGTTGAAGTTATCAGTATCAACTGCATAAGATTCGAAGTTTTCGAATAAACAAGCGAAGTGCTCATAGTCACCTGGCTCAGGATCTGTACCACCATCACCAAATCTTGGTTGATCGAAATTCACATCGTTGGTATCACGGATGTATAATTGGTAAGTACTTGGAGTGATTGATCCAGAAGAATAAGCGCTCAATACTACAGTAATGCTACCACTACCTTCAGGCAATTGCTCATCGGCAAAGCTCGCGAAGTTACTATTTCTTAGTTTGATAGTATTTCCTTGTTCATCTTCTAAGATTCTATCAACAGTTTGATTGGTTTCAGCATAATTTAAACCTAACTGAGAATCAGCAAACTGAACGTTGTGAATAGTAATTAAAGTGTTGAAAACACCACTTGCAAAAACTTGACTTAAATTATCAAATTCAACTGGAATTGGATTTTCAATCATATCACATGATCTAACCACGTGATTATCGATTTTGAATTCTGCCATACGTCCTACACGAACGTTTCCACCACCATCTACATAAGTTTCACCAACTTTAAGCATTCCTCTATCGTATCCTGCATTAAGACCTTTTAGGTTAACTTTAATTTTTGAACCTAAAGGGAAGTTGTTGAATAAGTTGGTTCTATCCATTTCCACTTGAATCCCGTGCGTTGGGTTGGTCAAACTATTTTGGATAGAAACAGTTTTAAAGAAGTTACCTGTACTATCGCTTGATACTACATATCCTTCGATTATTTTTTCTTCTTCGAAAGTTAGAATCTCTCCAGTCGCATCAACCATTGCAAAGAGTTCTTCTAAGGTCATGTTAGTCGTCCAATCATCAGCACATTGTACTGGAGGTAGGGACCAATCGTCGTCTTTTACACATGAATTGATACTAAATAGGACCAAGACTGCGATCAAGGTAAGTTTTAAATTTTTGATTGTATTCATTTTTAATGTAATTATTCGTTTGTTTAAAATTAAAATCTAAAGAAGACATTTATGAAATAAGATCTTCCTCTGTCATACCAATATCTTGGTGCAAATACTTGTTGATAACCCGGTCTATCATTTAATACGTCTAAGTTACCAATTCTCGTCTGTTCAAATCCTCCTGTAACATAGTCACGATTGTCAAGTACGTTGTTGATGTTTGCACTGATTCCCATGAAGTATTTACCCATTCTAAAGGTTTTACCAACGTTAATGTTTAGCATAAATTCATCTGAGAATTTCTCTTGTGCCAAATAATCTCTAACAAACTCTTCGGTGAATAAACCTGCTGATTGTCCCCAGATAGCTGATGTTCTCCTATAAGGTGCAGGGTCTAAATAATTTGCTGCCATATAGTTTCCTGTAGCGCCAATCCACCAGAATTTAGGGTCGCGGTACTGAATTCCCAATGAGAATCCTTGTTGTGGACCGTTAGCGATTTTGTAGTTTTTCAAATAAGTCGTCATCGGAGCAGTCGCACCAGCAGTAATTGATGTTAAATCTTGCTCGTTGATGCTATAGCTGTCTGAGAAACGTTGATAAGTTGGGTTGTTGGCATAAATGTATTGTCCAACTGAAGCCACTGCACTCAAAGTAATTGTAGTTGATAATTGTGCTTCAAATCCTAACTCACCTCCGATGAATTCTTTATCGATTCCATGTACATATTCAGCTCCAAATAAGTTAGCTGTTCCTTGTCCTTCGTCTATATAGCCGAAGTTTTTCTCATATTCGTCCATAAACTTGGTATAGAAACCAGTTACTCTTGCTTTCACTCTCGGTGCTCTCAAAATATAGCTGATGTCTGAAGACCAAATCTTAGAACTTACCAAATCGTTTCCTCCTTGAGTGAAGTTATTTTCGTCTATTGTATAATCGTTTGATCTTGCATTCGGGAAAATTTCATCTACCGTAGGAGCAAAGGTCGAATACATCGTATTTAATTGGAAGAAGTTTCTTGCGTTTAATTCATAAAGCAATTGCATCTTTCCTCCGAAATCCCAGAAATCATAAGTTTTACTTTTTCCTTTGGATCGATCTAAATATTGCTCGTGACGATAGTGTCCATCTCTATAAACTGAAGTGTAAGCCAATTTACCACCAAGTGTCAACAAGAATTTGTTCAATTGAATTTCTGCTTGTGCAAACAAATCAGCTCTTTGATGGCTGATATCGTAGTTGTATTGGTATTTATCACCTTCATAAACTTTTCTTCCTTGATCTTCGTCAACGTTATAATAAACGTTTTGGAAAGAGTTGTGGTTCACAAAGTGATTTCCACCTAACAAATCTAAAACCTCTCTATAAAGGTGAGATTTTGTGTTTTGGTATCTAACGCCAGTAGTTACTTTTATACCACTTTTCGTTCTTGTGTTAAACAAAGATGAGAAAGATATCGTTTGATCATCTGCAACGTCAGCTGCTACAACATAGGCAGCACCTCCTTCTCCTCTACTGTAGTTCGCATTGTAAATCGCATTCCAATCCAATTGAGAATAATTTTGGTCATTTTGCCACAAATAGATTACTTCATCGATTTTAGATTGTGGTGCATCGATTGCTTGATAATATGAAGGTAAATTTCTGTAATACAAAGGTGATGGGTTGTTGGCTCTGTACCAATCCAATCTACTTCTACTGTCTTTACCAAATTGGAAACCAACAGAAGTCAATAATTTTGAGTTGTTGCTGATGTCCCAGTGGTGAGATAAAGTGAACAAAGGTTGATGGAATTCTCTAATTCTTTCGCTTCTTTTTTCACCATCTTGCCATCCCCAATAAGCGTTATAATCTTTACCCATCAAGTCATAAACCTCTTGAGTATTCGGGCTATTGGTCGATCTTCTCGTCGGTGAACCCAAAGCTGAGAAGTTAATCGTGTGGCGATTGTTGATTTTCTTTTCAATTCCTAAGAAATATGCCCAAGAATCATAGAAAGTTCCATCGATCACACCTTCTTCAGCCCATCTTCTCGCAAATGAACCCATGATTGCCCATCCATTGTCCATCAATCCCGTATTGTAAGTAGCCAAAACTCTTTGGTTGTACGAACGGTTGGTGAACGAATAAGCCAAGCTTGTACCTTTTCTCATTCGCGATGGACGTGTGTCAAAATAAGTTACACCTCCAGCACTTCCAAAGGCATAATCCGAAGGATCAATTCCTGTGGTTTGCTCTGCAGGCCATCTTGTAACATCGTTTAGACCACCCCAGTTACCAAAGTTTACACGGTCATTATTGATTTTGTTCATACGTACACCATCAAAGAATACATCGCTGTATTTGTTGTCATATCCACGAACTTTGAACCAATAAGCACCTAATTCAAAAGCTGCAGTTCGATTGAATACGTCTCTTGAAGATTGAAGTAAACCAGCGGATGACTGAGAAGAAGTTTCATCGGCTTCTAACTCATCGTCAGTCAATGTGATGATACCCATACCTACACTGGCTGGATTGTAGGTTACAAATAAGTCTCCCAAATCTATATGTGTATTTCCGTCAACTTCGACGATTCGTTCAGTTGGTTGATAACCAATGCCTGTAATCTGTAAGGTATAAGTTCCCTCAGCAACATCTACAAATTGGAAATATCCAATCCGATCCGTCCGAACAGATTCGCCTGTTTCTAACATCAAAACATTTAGATTGTAAATTTCTTTTTCAGTGGAGTCGTCTTTGACAATCCCCGAAATTTTAGTTTGACCAAGTAAATTCACCGTGGTGAAAATTAAAATGGCCATCGTTAATAACAATTTATTCATTTAAAGAATTTTTTATCTTTACTTTGCAAAACAAACCAAAGTTTCAGTATGCAAATTTAATAAAATACTACAATGATTAAAATTAAAAAATTAATAAGAATTACAAGTTGTTTGTTTTTGTTGCTTTCAACATCAGCATTCACTCAACAAAGGTATCAATCCGCAACCGTTGCGTTCTATAATGTTGAGAATCTTTTTGATACCATTGTTTCTGCTGCTTATATCGATGGTACCAAAAGCCCAGACGACCCTATGTATTACCGTTCTATTCCTAAATCCGAAATCGACAAATACGATACGGTATATTTCAGAGGTCCCTATACTTATGAAGCCATCGAAGGCAAAAAAATTATCCGTCCTCTCATCCTTCAAGAAGATGAGTTTTCACCCAAAGGAAGCAAAGTTTGGAATTCTAAAAGATACCAGAGAAAATTGGACCAACTTGCTTTCGTTATCAACAATATAGGTAGAGAAGAAACAAATAATGCACCTGTAATTCTTGGTGTAAGTGAAATTGAAACTCGTGGAAACCTTGAAGATTTAGCCAATCATGAACTTTTAAGACCATATAACTATGGTGTGGTTCACTTTAATTCATTCGATGCCAGAGGGGTGGATGTTGGTCTATTGTATCAAAAATCGAGATTCAAAGTGATTTTAGCTAAACCTTATCCTATTGAAACTTTCTCTCCTGAAGGCGATAGAAAATACACCCGTGATATACTGAGAGTGACTGGTGAATTGGATGGTGAAGAAATTACTTTCTTGGTAACTCACTGGCCGTCAAGGTTTGGTGGAGAGAAAAGATCTCAACCAAGTCGTATGGCTGCTGCCAAGGTTATGAAAGAGATATTCGATGAAATTAGAGCTGAAGATCCTAAAGCTAAAATCATTGCTATGGGGGATTTCAACGATGATCCAATCAATCATAGTATCAAAAAAGGATTGGGTACTGTAGGAAATAGAGACAAGGTTAAAGATGAAGATATCTATAATCCGATGGAAGTACTTTACAAAAGAAAAGGTATTGGTACTCTTGCATATAGAGATGCTTGGAATGTCTTTGACCAAATTTTAACGACCGGAACTCTGATCGATCATGAGAGAAAATTTGAAACTTATAAAATGTTAAAAACAGAAATTTTCTCACCTGATTATTTGAGAACTCCTGAAGGGCAATACAAAGGCTTTCCATACAGAAGCTTTATAGGGGATACTTTCTATCCAAATGGATACAGTGACCACTTCCCGGTTTATTCTATTTTAATTAGAGCTGTCAAGTAAATAAATCAATAAAAAAGTCCCATTTGGTCCGAAACTAAATGGGATTTTTTTAAATAGAAAACTTAACTAAAAATTAATATTCGTGTTTTAAATCCGAAAATTGATTTTTAGAAATTGAATTTACATTTTCAAATAAAAATCTTTGGTCAAATCGATGTATGCTGAAGTGTAAATATTTCTTTCTTTTTCGATGATCAATTGATCGATTATCGTTCGAGTTTTTTCCCTTTTGAGTTGTATCAAACTCCTTTTAAATTCCACTTCTTTATTGCCTTTCACACGAGTGATTTTCTCTGGAAAAAGGTTTAAATTTTCTGCAATTTTTAGAAATGTTTTTTCGTTTGAATATGGAATTATACAAGCGATACTTCCTTTGATGTCCATTAAACTTTCCGCATGAAACAATAATTCATCAAAGCTTAAATTCAATTGTTGTCTCGCCAAATTTCTATTAGAATCAATTTTATGAGTCATTTCAAAAAAAGGTGGATTACTGACTATCAAATCGAATTTCTCTTCGGTTGTAAATTTTTGTAATGAAGTGTGCAGAACTTTGCATCGTTCTGCAAACGGACTATATTCGAAGTTAATTTTACTTTCTTCAAAAGCATTTTTCTCAATTTCTATGGCTGTGATTTTGGCTTGTGGAAATCTTTGGGCCATCATGAGGCTGATTAATCCAGTTCCACTTCCGATGTCCAATATATTTTTTGGATTTTCAATTTCTGCCCAAGCTCCCAACAACACTCCGTCTGTACCAATTTTCATGGCAGACTTTTCTTGAATGATTTCAAATTGTTTAAACTTAAAAATGTTCTTTGACATAAGGAATGCGAATGCTAAACTCAGTACCTCTACCTTTTTCACTTATATATCGGATATTTCCGTTATAATCTTCGACTATCTTTTTCACCATTGCTAAACCTAAACCCATTCCGCCAGTAGAAGTGGTAAATTTCGGTTCAAATATCTTGTCGCCCAACTCAGGTGGAATTCCTATTCCGTTGTCAGAGACTCTGATGACAAAGTGATCTTTGATTTTTTGTAAATGCACATTGACCTCAGGTTTTCTATCGCTCGGTATGGCTTGAATGGCATTTTTGACCAAATTGGTAATGATCCGAATGAGATAGATTTTATCGAAATTTATATTTAGTTCATCCACGTTGGTGTGGAAGTGAGTAGTGTTTTCAGGGAAAATTTCCAATGTATTTTGAATGGTTTCGACCACATTGACCTTTTCATCTTTTCTTGTAGGCATACGCGCAAAATCCGAAAAAGCTTCTGCTATGGCGGACATTGTATCGATTTGTGCAACCATAGTTTCGGACAAATCCTTTAATTTTTCATATGCATTCGGATCGTTTGGATCGTATTTTCTAACATAATTCTGAATCATCATTCGCATAGGAGTCAAAGGATTTTTGATTTCATGGGCAACTTGTTTTGCCATTTCTCTCCACGCTTCTTCTCTTTCTGTTAGTGCCAATAAGTTGGATTGTTGGTTGAGTTTTTCCAACATTTCATTATAAGAATCCACCAAAGGTTTAAGTTCATCATTCTGATGGTATTCAATCGGTCGGTTATGAATTACAACATCAGTCTTTTTAATTTTATCGGCTATGACTTCAATTTTATTGGTGATGTATTTAGCAATTAACCAAGAGATAAAAATTCCAGCAATCAATATAAACAGTAGCAAAACTGCAAATTGATTCAAAAGTGATTTCATATTGGAACTGATCAGAGAATCATCCAATTTGTATGGAATATTTACAATGGCAACGGGTTCATTTCTGAAATTGTTGATATATTGATAAGTTGTAAACACCTTTTTATCTCTGTTTCCAACGATGGGTTCTTCGAGATAACCTTGGTTCAAGGATAAACTATCCAAGACTTTTTTCGGAATCACCTTATTTTCTGGTGGATTGACTTCGGTCGTCAATATCAAATTTCCTCGGGTATCAAAAACGTTGATATCGGTTTTGTGAATATCGGCAATTCCTAAAATAGAATTTTGAAGGATGGTGAAAATATTATCAGATGTAGCCATCTCATGGTATCTATCGATTTCATAATCGATGGATGCGAGCACTTGTTTTTCTTTGTTTCTAAGATTGATTTCGGCGAATAAATAACTATGTGAACGGAAGTTATATATCGTAATTATAACCACAGAAATTGCTGTCAATATGATAACCATTAACAGAGCAAAAAATATTCTATGGGATAATTTGAAACGTGTTTGCATTTTATTTATTCATCAATCGCTGTACGTATTTACCGATGATATCAAATTCAAGATTGACAAAATCTCCAACTTTGAGCTGATGCAAGTTGGTGAATTCCCATGTATAAGGAATGATGGCAACAGAAAATTCTCCGATTTTTGAATTTACCACAGTCAGGCTTATACCATCGACACAGATGGAACCCTTTTCAACGGTGACATTTCCGGTCGAATTTTCGTCATATTCGAAAGTTAAAAGGTAGCTACCTTTTTGATTTTCAATTGATTTTAATATAGCTGTTTGATCGACATGCCCTTGAACGATGTGCCCATCGAGTCGAGCATTGATTTGCATACATCTTTCCAAGTTGACTTTTTTACCAATGCTCAATTGACCAAGGTTTGTTTTTTTTAGAGTTTCATCTATGGCTGTAACTTTGTATAGCTTGTCTTTAATTTCTACAACTGTCATACAAACTCCATTATGTGCAATGCTTTGGTCGATTTTGAGTTCGTTTGTAAAATCACATTCTAACCAAAAGTTCAAATTGTTTCGGTCTTTTTCGATTTGTTTAACGATTCCTGTGCTTTCTATAATTCCTGTAAACAAAGTGTGGTGTAATTTAAGTTGAACAATTTAATCGATTGTATTATATACAAATTTATGACATCAAATTTAGCTTTGATAAAAAAAATAGATTTATTAAAAAAA
>DEQC01000058.1:0-55953 GCA_002359055.1 Flavobacteriales bacterium UBA3376
GTTTTTGTTTCCGTAGAAGTAGATGTTTCTTTAACTTCAGTTTTTGGCTGAGTTTCAGTTTTCTTTTCCTTTTGAGTAGGAGCAGAGGTGTTGATTCCAGAAACATCAGTTCCTTCGGGTCCGATGATGGCTAAAATCGTGTTGACAGGCGCAGCCTGACCTTCTTCAGCTCCTATAAATAAAAGTGTTCCGTCGAATTCACTTTCGAATTCTTGAACGGCTTTATCGGTTTCGATTTCAGCAATAACATCACCTTCTTCGACTTTATCTCCAACTTTTTTATGCCAAGTTGTAACGGTACCTTCTTCCATAGTATCGCTCAATTGTGGCATATATACTACATTAACGTTGTCAGGTATTTCTTGTGAAGTGCTTTCTTCAGTAGAAGTTTCGTCAGTAGTTTCAACTTCTGTTTCAGTAGAAACTTCTTCAGAAGTATTATCGTCCTCGACATCAAAACTTTCACCTTCTTCACCAATCACTGCAAGTACAGAATCGACTTTAGCCGTTTCACCTTCTTTCAGTCCTTGGTACAATAAAACTCCATCAAATTCACTTTCAAATTCTTGTATGGCTTTATCGGTTTCAATTTCAGCGATTACATCACCTTCTTCTACTTTATCACCTACATTTTTGTGCCATTTCACAAGCGTTCCTTCTTCCATGGTGTCGCTCAAACGCGGCATTGTAATTTTTTCAGCCATAATTAATTATTTTCAAATTGATCCAAATATGGGTAATCTTGTTGTGAATAAGTGTATTTATACATAGTCTCTTTGGATGGGAATGGTGATTTTTCAGCAAAATCAACACATTCGTCCACTTCAACTTTAACTTGATCTACTATTTTATCCAATTCTTCTTCAGTTGCATATTTTTTCTTCAGAATGATATCTTTCATCAACAAAATTGGATCTTCTTTTTTGTATTGTTCTACTTCTTCTTTTGTACGATAAGGCTCAGCATCCGACATGGAGTGACCTCTATATCTATAAGTTCTAATGTCTAAGAAAGTAGGCCCATCACCTCGTCTTGCTCTTTCGATGGCTTCATAAGCTGCTTCAGCAACCTTCACAGGATCCATTCCATCAACCGCAAATGATGGCATATCATAACCCAATCCTAACTTATATATATCTGTGTGGTTAGCTGTTCTTTCCAATGAAGTACCCATCGCATAACCATTGTTTTCACAAACAAAAACTACAGGTAACTTCCAGTTCATAGCCATATTGAAAGTTTCATGCAAAACTCCTTGTCTTGCTGCACCATCACCGAACAAACAAATCGTAACTCCCTTGCTACCATTGTATTTGTCTCCAAAAGCGATACCTGCACCTAAAGGGATTTGACCTCCTACAATTCCATGACCACCATAGAAATTGTGTTCCTTACTAAAAATATGCATGGAACCTCCCAATCCAAGTGAAGTACCGGTTTCTTTACCACAAAGTTCAGCCATTATTCGCTTCGGATCAACTCCCATCGCCATCGGCCAAACGTGACATCGATAAGCAGTTATTACCTTATCTTCTGGCTCCATCACATGAAGAAAGCCAGCAGGCAATGCTTCTTGTCCATTGTAAAGATGTAAAAAACCTCTGATTTTTTGTCTTAAATAAAGAGAACGGCATCTATCTTCGAATCTTCTCCAAAATGTCATGTCTTTGTACCATTCAAGGTACTCCTTTTTAGTAATCTTCTTCATAAAACTATAGTGAAAGAGCAAATTTACTCGTTAATATTTATTTGTGCAAACCTCAACTAGCTTAACATTTCGCTGTTGAAGTGCAAAGGTAATAAATTACTTGCGGATGGAATAACTAAAACCTCTCCAGTGTTGGGGTTATTTAATATGATTTCTATCAAATCACCTTGTAAATTTTCATATTCCAAAATGGTTTGCCTACACAATCCACAGGGCGATACATTCTTATCAGTATCTATAACTGAAACTACCAATATTTTTTTCTTTTGTTCTGGATAATTCGCATGAACATATGATAATAAAGTTCTTTCAGCACAAATCCCTACCGGATAAGAAGCATTTTCTTGATTATTTCCACTGATGATTTCTCCGTTTTCCAACAATACACATGCTCCTACATGGAAATTCGAATATGGAACATATGCTTTGTTGGCAATTCGTACCGATTCATTGATTAAATCTCTTCTGATCGTATCCAATTCATCGACCGAATTGTACTTTGTATATTCAAAATGAAAAGTTTTCTTTTTCATGTTACTTCTATTATAAATCTTTGGCAATTTAAAAATTATTCTTTAACTTTTGGAAAAACCTCTTAACTACTTAAGCCATGTTGACAAAAGTTTATGGAAGTGCTATCTTCGGAGTTTCCGCTCGTACAATTACCATTGAAGTCGATGTTTTTAAAGGTATAGGCTATAACTTAGTTGGTTTGCCTGACAATGCGATCAAAGAAAGTCATTACAGAATCCGATCCGCCCTTCAAAATATTGGCTATAAAATTCCAGGAAAGAAAATCACTATCAATATGGCACCCGCAGATCTTCATAAAGAAGGTTCCGCCTATGATTTGCCAATTGCCATGGGGATTCTCATCGCTTCCAATCAAATCAAAGCCTTGGAAATCGATCGCTTCATGATCATGGGTGAACTGGCTTTGGATGGTATGATCCGACCGATTCGTGGGGTGCTGCCAATAGCTATTCAAGCGAGAAATGAAGGTTTCAAAGGTTTTATACTACCCAAACAAAATGCGAAAGAAGCTGCTGTAGTTACTGATTTAGATGTTATTGGTGTTGAAAATATTTCTGAAGTAATTGATTTTTTTAATAAAGGTGCTACAATTGAACCTACACGTATCGATATTCAAAAAGAGTTTTATGAACAATTGAATGCTGCAAGTTTGGATTTTGCCGATGTAAAAGGTCAGGAGAATGTGAAACGTGCTTTGGAAATTTCAGCTGCTGGTGGACACAACATCATATTGATAGGCCCTCCTGGAAGTGGTAAAACCATGCTCGCCAAAAGAATCCCATCGATTCTGCCTCCTTTGAGTATAGAAGAAGCTTTGGAAACTACTAAAATTCATTCGGTTGCAGGAAAATTGAGCGAAAATTCTTCATTGATGACCGTCCGTCCTTATTGCTCTCCACACCATACAGTTTCTGACGTCGGATTGGTAGGTGGTGGTTCTTATCCACAACCCGGTGAAATTTCTCTGGCACATAACGGGGTTTTATTTTTGGATGAATTACCCGAATTTAAACGTACAGTTTTAGAAGTCTTAAGACAACCTCTTGAAGATCGAGAAATTACCATTTCAAGGGCGAGATTTACTGTGACTTATCCATCGAGCTTTATGTTGGTGGCATCTATGAATCCAAGTCCAAGTGGATACTTCCCCGATGATCCAAACAATACTTCGAGTTTACAAGAAATGCAGCGATACATGAATAAAATTTCTGGACCATTGATGGACAGAATCGATTTGCACATTGAGGTGAGCCCAGTTCCTTTCGATGATTTGTCGGCCGAAAGAACGGGAGAAAAAAGTATTGAAATCAGAAAAAGAGTCGAAAAAGCAAGAAATATTCAAACCGAGAGATACAAAGATTTACCCAAAATCCATTACAACGCTCAAATGGGCCCTAAACAATTGGATGAATTTTGTCAATTAAATGATGAAGCAATGGTTTTGGTGAAAAATGCCATGGAAAAATTAAATCTTTCCGCTCGAGCATATGATAGAATTCTAAGAGTTGGAAGAACTATTGCTGATTTGGATGAAAGTGAACAAGTTAAACCTTTTCATATTTCAGAAGCGATTCAATACAGAAGCTTGGATAGAGAAGGTTGGGGGTTGAAAGTTTAAGCGATTTAAAAATTAATATTTTCTTTCCGACTTAGATTGTCGCAATTGAATTTTATATTTGAAATTGGATTCTAAATACAAACTTGTATTTTTATAGAAATTCAAATTTAAATAAACGTAAGAATGATTCAAACCAAAGATGTTCATAAACAATTCGCCAATTATTTTCCCTCAAAAGAACTTAAACCTTATTTGTACTTATTGTCAAAATCATTCAGTGAAGGACATGTTTGCATCGATTTGAATAATTTGGATTTAAAGGCTTTGAAGGAAGCAGGATACGATGAGAAATTAGATCTACGAACTTTGGAAAACTCAGATTTGGTAGGAAATCCGACCGAATACAAACCTTTGATTTTATATAACAATAAACTATATCTACATAGATATTTCACATATGAAACATCGATTTTCGAAAGAATTAAAAATCTAATTTCTGCAGGTGAAATTTTAAAAGAAGAAAGAAAAAAATTATTGCTTTCGCATAAAAAGCAACTGATTGAATTGTTTCCTACCTCAGATTCAATCAAAATCGATTGGCAAAAAATAGCTGTAATTTCTGCTGTTTTGAATTCATTCAACATAATTACCGGTGGTCCAGGAACTGGAAAAACCACTACAGTCGCCAAACTTTTATCCATTTTGTTCACCATAAATCCCAACCTCAGAGTTGCATTGACTGCACCAACGGGTAAAGCTGCTACGCGTATGGCTGAATCTTTAAAAAATGCTGGAAAAGATTTCCCGAAATTTCAATCAAAATTCGAAAGTTTGGAACCTTTGACCTTGCATAGATTGCTTGGAGTCCAAAAAAATAGTATTTATTTCAAGCATAATTCAACTCATCCATTGAACTATGATCTGATAATAGTCGATGAATCTTCGATGATAGATATCGCTCTTTTTTCTAAATTATTGGATGCAATCAAAACGGATACAAAGTTGATACTTTTGGGCGATAAAGATCAGTTAGCATCTGTAGAAGCAGGAAGTTTGTTCGGAGATTTATGTATGGCTCAAAATGAATTGAATAAATTCAGTCAAAATACAGCAGAATTTATCAATGAATTCATGGAAGATGAAAAGTCGAAATTGACTGATGAAAACATTTCGAATAGCCAACATTTACTTTTTGAACATATCATTGAATTACAACAGAGCTATAGATTTTCGAATGAAGGTGGAATTGGAAAATTGAGCCGTTCTATCATCGAAAATAATGCAGTTGAATTGAAAACATTTTTTGATAATTCAGACGAAAGCGTTCAAATTGACTTTGATTATTCTAATGAGAAATTTGAAAAATTCATTGAAGGTTTCGAAAGTTATATTGAAGAAAAAAACATTTCTCAAGCTTTAAAAAAACTGAATGATTTAAAAGTTTTGTGTGCGGTTAGAGAAGGAGAATTTGGATTATATGCTTTGAATGAAAAAATTCAAAAACATTTGCAAGAGAAAAATTTAATTCAAATCAACACTCAGTTTTACGAACATCGACCTGTGATTGTGAATAGTAATAATTATGAATTAGGACTTTTCAATGGAGACATCGGGATTGTTAGAAAAGATGAAAATGATCAATTGAAAGTTTGGTTTGAAACAAGTGATGGAAGTTTAAAATCAGTTCTTCCAGCGTTTATAGATTCGGTCGATACGGTTTTTGCGATGACCATTCATAAAAGTCAAGGTTCAGAATTCAATGAAGTTTTGGTGGTTTTGCCCGATTCGGAAGAAATGGAATTGCTCACAAGAGAATTATTATACACAGCGGTAACACGTGCAAGAGAAAAGGTAATCATTCAAACCAAAGAAAATACGATTTTAAAAACCGTTGAAAAACGCGTTCAAAGAGGATCAGGAATTATTGATAGATTTTATAATAATTAAAATGTACAGATATTTAGGAGGGTTTTTAGGATTTGTTTTAACAGGTTTTAATTTTATTGGAGCATTGTTCGGATATTTTGTAGGCTATATGTTCGATCGAATCAGAACTCAAAATATAAGAACTTCATCCCAACATTTTCATAGAAAATTTACCGCTCAGGATTTCACGATTATGCTCATGGTTCTTTCTGCTGCAGTTATGAAAGCCGATGGTAGAGCGATGAAATCTGAATTGGATTTTGTAAAAGATTTTTTCAAAAGAAATTTAGGCCATCGATTCAATGTGAGTCATTTGCAGATGTTAAAGGAATTTTTGGATCGACCACATATTCCGATTGAAAAAGTTTGCATGGATATCAAAGAAACAGTCAATATGCAAGAAAGAGTTTTGATTTTACATTATTTATTTGGAATTGCAAGTGCTGATGGACAAATTTCTCAAGCTGAATATCTTTTGATTGAAAGAATTGGTCGATTGACAGGAGTTTCAAACTCGGATTTTCAAAGAGTTAAGCATATGTTTATTGTGGTCAAAAGTTCTGATTACAAAGTTTTAGGTTTAGAAGAAACAGCCACTGAAAATGAAATCAAAAGAGCGTATAGAGAATTGGCCAAAAGATATCATCCGGACCGAGTGATGCATTTAGGTCAGGAACATCAACAAAATGCCAAAGAACAATTTCAGAAAATTCAGAAAGCTTACGAAAATATAAAGAAAAAAAGAGGTATTGTTTAATACTTTAACCCAATCAATATGTCATTTCAATTAATAGTTTCAAATTCATTAAAAAGTTTAGCCGATTCACTTTCACAAAAAATCCAAACCGAAACTTCGGTTTTTCAACCGATTTATGTGGTCACTCAAACCGAAGGAATGAACGCTTGGCTGAAACTACAAATCGCAGAGAAATTAGGAATTGCTGCCAATATCCAATTTTTGAAACCCAACGATATCATCAATTTGATTTATAAAAACTTAGGTGGAAATTATATTCAATCNNATTTCTACTCACGATATGAATTGGTTATTGTATAAGCTTTTGGCCGAAAAAGAATTCATTGAAAAATATCCAAACATTTCATCTTATTATGAATTTGCTGGAATTGACAAAGACATTAAACGAATGGCTTTGGCCGAAGAAATCGCAGACCTTTTTGATCAATACCAAGTGTATAGAACTGAAATGATCGAGCAATGGAACAGAGGAGAGGGCGAAGATCATTGGCAAAAAGATCTTTGGATCAAAGCAAGAGAAATTGCTTCAAATGATTTTCCAGACAGAACCATGGTTGGAAAATATATTTTAGAAAATCTAAATGATTCAAATAAAGTTAAATTTCTTCAGAAGAAAATTCCAAATATTTACTTTTTTGGACTGAGCTTAATGACGCATTATCATTTACAAATATTTTATGCCATCGCTCAGCACATCGATTTATATTTTCTCATGCAAAATCCAGCACCAAACGATTATTGGTATGAAGATAAATCCGAAAAAGTCATAGATTTTCTAAAAAGAAAAGAAATCATTCCTGAAACAGAAAAAGCCGTTTCCAATCCATTGCTTACCAATTGGGGAAAGTTGATTCAAGATACCTTCATGATGATGTTTGAAAATGAAGAAAGTTTGAATAATTATCAAGAAGTAGAAACCATAGAACCTCCGAAAGATACATTATTGCACTCCATTCAAAATTCTATTTACAACAATGAAAAAGAAGAAATAGAATTTTCTATGGATCAAATCTACGACGGTTCGATTCAAATCAATTCATGCTTCAGTCCTGTGCGTGAAGTTGAAGCTTTGTACAATTATTTGGTGCATTTGGTCGATCAAAAAAATGAATCGCTTTCAGCTCGTGATATAGTAGTAATGGTTTCTGACATTGATTTGTATGCATCTTACATACGAGCGGTTTTTGACAACGGACCTTATTATTTCAGGTATTCTATAGCCGATGAAAGCTATGTGATTTCTGATACCATTTCAAATACTTTGGTGGAAATTCTTTCGCTAAGTGAAAGTCAATTTACATCAGAAAAAGTGATGAATTTATTAAATTTCTCAGCCATAAAAAAGCAATTTCAAATCTATGATGATATGAAAATGAGAGATTTGGTAGCTCAAGCCAATATTAAGTTTGGAATCAAAGGCGATAAAAATGATCAAACACATTATGTGAGTTGGAAATATGGAATGAATCGCATGATGTATGGTCTGTGCATGAGTGAAGCAATGGAATATGGAAGTGGTGAAGATAGTTTTTTTCCTTTGGATTCTGTAGAAGGATACGAAATGTTTGAAGTTGTTCGGTTTGTCAATTTCGTGCAAACTCTTATTGATTCTATTGAAAAAAGAAAAAGAAAACGAACAATTTCTGAATGGGTAGAATATGTGGAGGAAACGCTGACCACATTTATTGGGATAAGTGAAGAAGTGCAAGACGAAGATTATGCTGTGCTTTTGAATCATTTGGAACGATACAATGTTTTGCAAGATTTGTTTGACGAAAAAGTTAGTTTTGAAGTTTTTCAACACAGTTTTTTACCAACCATAAAAGATGCTAAAAGAAGTGGTCAATTTGCCTCGGGTGGAATTACATTTTGTTCTTTAATTCCTATGCGAAGTATTCCGTTCAAAGTCGTTGGACTTTTGGGAATGAATTTCGATAAATTTCCTAGAATCGATAAGAGACAAAGTTTCGATTTGATGTTGAAAGAAAGAAAAAGAGGTGATAGAAATGTTAAAGATAATGATAAACACTTGTTTTTAGAAACTATAATTTCTGCACAAGATTATCTCTACATTAGCTATATCGGTCAAAGTGTCAAAGACAACAGCACTTTACCACCTTCGGCTTTGATCGATGAATTGATTGATTTTATCAGTGTGAGATCTGAAAATCCAGATTTTGTGAGAGAAAATTTCATTCAAAATCATCCACTGCATGGATTTAGTAAAAAATACAATTCAACCAATGAAAAGTTGTATTCGTATTTGCTCGATTACCCAAAAAAGATATCAGATTTCACTTCTGATACCAAAGAAAAAACTTTGGAATTTGATTTTGGTGAAATTGAAATTGGAAGATTTATTAATTTCTTTAAAGATCCAATCAGCGAATATTATAAAAGAGTTTTAAATGTTTATTACAGAGAAGAAGATTATAAATTAGAAGAAACCGAAATTTTCGAACTTAATAATTTAGAAAAGTGGGGTCTGAAAAATGAATTGCTCAAAGCTGAATCCATTGATGATTTGAAAAATAAACAATTGAAAACTGGAAAACTTCCATTAAAAAATATAGGTGAATTCATTCTGCAAAATCAATTGGAAGAAATCGAATTCACAAAAGAAAAAATTCAAGAACTCACAGATAATTTACCTGAAAGAAATCTTCCAATCGAACTCGAAATTGATAACTCTCTAATCGTTGGAAATCTCGACAACATTTTCGGTGAACGGATGATTCGATATTCATTATCAAGCAATGAAGAGAAATATGTTTTAGAAGCTTACATACATTATTTATTGGCTCGAGCAATAGGTGAGAACATTGAGTTTTATTTCATTTCCAATGCCGAACAAAAAATTTATACTGCCAAAGATATTACCCAAAGTGAAGCTTTAGAAGAATTGAACGAACTGATGAAAATTTACAAAAAAGGACATTTTGAATTATTACCATTTTCTTTGGGATTAGTGAATTTCAATACCAAAAAAGAAATTAACTTATTATATGTGAAGAGTGAAATAAAAAATTATTTTGGAAATCCGAAGTACAGATTCAACAATCAGTACCACATAAAAGAAAAAGAAAATGGTCTGTTCGATCAAGCTGATTTTTATGAAAATTATATGAATTTGGCGAAAAAATTAATCATCAGACCATCCCAAACCATTTGTCCTGAAAAACTTAATTTTTGATTTCAATGAAAACTATCGATTATAAAGAATTCAATGTTAAAACAGTTCCTTTAGAAGGAAGTAATCTCATAGAAGCAAGCGCAGGTACGGGAAAAACATTTTCTATAGCAATTTTGGTTTTGCGATTATTGCTCGAAAAGAAAATTCCCATTCAAGAAATTCTAATGGTGACTTTCACAAAAGCAGCTGTAGCTGAATTGGAAGAGAGAATTAGAAAATTTGTCAGAACTGCCCATCGATACGCCAATCATCAAAGTGAAATTGATGAAAAATTGATTCAAGAACTGGTCGATGAAAGCATGAAAATTCATGGTGAAGAAAAAATCAAAGAACTTTTAAATTCAGCGATTTTGTATTTGGATGAAACTTCAGTGATGACCATTCATAGCTTTTGTCAACAGACTTTGAATGAATTTGCATTCGAAACCAGACAACTTTTCAATGCGGAATTGGTCCAAGATACGAACGATATCATAGAAGAATCCATCCATAAATTTTGGAGAAAAAACATCACTCATTTGCCTCAACAGGTGCTGAAACTTTTATTGATTGATAAAAAATTAAATATAGATTCTATTCGATCAATAGTCAATTCTCATCTGAATGGAAAAGATTTTGTTTTTTATGAAAGCCATAAGTATTATGAAATTAATGAGTTTGTAATTGATGAATTTTATGATGAAATTCAAAAGAAAACTGAAGCATTGACACAAACTCAAAATGAAGTTTATCAATACATTTTAAACAACCAAGATCATTTAATTGAAATTATTAATAATAATGCTCACGCTAAAAAAAATCTACAGTCGTTAGTTTCAGAACCTGAACTTTTAATGAATTTTGTTTCAGAAAACATTAAAAGTAGAAAATATATTCAAGAGATTCCTGAATTGGTCGAATGTCACGAAAAAATCACTTCTGCCAAAGAAAATTTAGATAAACAAATCGATGAATTTTTGTCGTATATTCTTTCATCGGCCATTCAACAATCGGTTCAATTTGTCAATCAACAAAAATTATCGAGAAACATTTTGTCTTTCGATGATTTGATCAACAATTTACACCGTTCACTTCATGAAAGAGAAAATCATGCTTTGGAAAATGAATTGAGAAATAAATACCAAGCGATTTTTATCGATGAATTTCAAGACACAGACAAATTACAATTTGAAATTTTTGAAAAAGCATTTCAAGGACATGCTTTGTTGTTTTATATAGGCGATCCAAAACAATCGATTTATGCTTGGAGAAAAGCTGATATAGCGACTTATTTCAAGGCGAGGGAAGGAGTGGACAATGTTTATGGCATGAATGTGAATTATCGATCGACTCCTGATTTGATCGAAGGAATGAATCGATTTTTCCTACCAAAAGAAAACTTTGACACTTTTGCATTTGAAGGTGAAAAAAGTCAAATCAATTACATCAAAGTGGATGCGCCAAAAAACAGCTCGAAAGGAAATTTAACTTTTGAAAATCAGAAATGTGTTCCTATAAGTATTTCATCTTTCAAAACTAAAGCAGTTGTCTATGAGAATTTAAGCCTTCAAATTTTAGATTTATTGACCAACGAAAACTATTTGATTCCATATCTTTCAAGCAATGAAATGCGAAGGGTTCGGCCTTCTGATATTGCGATTTTGGTACGAAGTAAAAAAAATGGTGTTGAAATTAAAAGTGAATTGTCAAAATTGGGAATTCCTTCGGTGAGCATCGATGATTCAAAAGTTCTACAATCCGATGAAGCAAAGGAAATTCTTTATGTATTAGAAGCATTTATTCATCACAATCGTGCCAATCTCAACCGAGCTTTGATGAGCAATTATATAGGTTGGAATACAGATAAAATTCAGATTTTAGATGAAGAAAAGTTGGTGGAAAAATTTAGATTGTACAATGAAAAATGGCGAAACGATGGAATTTATTCTGCTTTGAAAAGCTTTATAGTCGATTTCAACATTGAACAAAATTTATTGAATCATCCTTCAGGAAATGGAGAAAGAATGATTACGAATTTATTTCATCTTTTAGAAATTTTATACAAAACAGCACATAGACAAAATTTCGGACCGAACGATTTATTGAATTGGCTGAAAATCAACATTCAAAAAAATGATTCGAATGAAGATGAAATGCTTCAAAGAGTTGAAAGCGATGAAGATTCAGTGAGTATTACAACCATTCATAGTAGCAAGGGTTTACAATATCCAATTGTTTTTGCTCCAACTTTGGATTTTAAATTTAGAACTGAAGCCAATAAAGTTTATTCGTTCAGAAATGAAAAGGGGGAATATAAATCAGGAAAACTCTCTCAATTCACTAATAATCAATTCGATAAGATCAAGCAACAAGATGAACAAGAAAATAGAAGGTTAGTTTATGTAACTTTGACACGTGCAGTTTATAAATGTTTTATTTATAAAAATGAAGGACAAGGTAAAAATACCACACTCACTACTTTTTTAAATAATTTAGAATATGATGGTGAATTCATTGTCAAAGAAAATGTTTCGTTCGATAAAGAACAATTGAATAGATACATAGCTGAGGTTCAAGAAAAATCTAAAATTCTAAAAGTTGAGAATTTTCATTTGAAAGAAAACAATTGGTTAAAAATGAGTTATAGCGGATTGGCTTCGCGTTTGGAATGGAAAATTAAAGAGCAATTTGAAAGTTCGGATGAAGCCTATGATGAGTTTGTTTTCAAGGAATTAAAGAAAGGAGCTCAAACGGGAAATTTCCTACATTTCATTTTTGAAAATTTAGATTTCACTTACGAAGAATCTTGGGAATGGGTAATTGAAAGAGCGATCAAAAGGTTTGTTTCAAAGACTGATGAAGATTTGGATTTAAAGTTAAAAGAACTCGTTACACATGTTTTGCACACAGAAATTCAAGCAAACAATCATCGATTTAAATTGTCGAGTATCAGACCCGAGAAATGTATACATGAATTGGAATTTGATTTTCCCGTAAAAACTTTTAGTCCTTTTCAATTGGAGAAATTAATGGATGAAGGAATAATTATTTCCGAGAAATACAAAGGTCAAATCGAAGGAGTGATGAATGGGAAAATTGATTTATTCTTTGAAAAAGATGGGAAATTTTATATTCTTGATTGGAAATCAAATTATTTAGGACCAAATGTTGAGAGTTATTCAGGTGAACAATTGCAGCAGGCGATGAGCGATAGTAATTATCATTTGCAATATTTGATTTATTGTTATGCTGTGAAAAAATATTTAGAAAATAGGTTAGGAGCTAAGTTCAATTACACCCGAGATTTTGGAGGTGTAATTTATTTATTTGTTCGAGGAATGAGAAATGGAAGTGATTCTGGAATTTTCTTCAATAAACCTTCGATCAAAACTTTGAATCAAATCGAATATATATTAGAAAACCCATTCAAAACAGTATAAAACAAACAAGCCAACTCTAAGTTGGCTTGTTTTATTTTGTAATAATTATTTAATTTCAATCGAAAAGTCAGCGGAATTTAACCACTAAATTCTCCCATAGCAATGAATTTTTCTTGTCTTTGGGTTTTCAATTCTTCGCCCGACAATTTACTCAATTCCTTATAAGTTTTTAGAATTTGTTTTTTCAATTCGCTGGCAGCTTTCGATGGATCGTAGTGAGCTCCACCTAATGGTTCTTTGATAATTCCATCGATAATTTTCAATTTCAGCATATCTTCAGGCGTCATTTTCATTTGACTTGCCACTTGTTCTTTGTAGTCCCATGAGCGCCATAAAATCGCTGAACAGTTTTCTGGAGAAATCACCGAATACCAAGTATTCTCCATCATGAAAACTTTATTTCCAACACCGATTCCCAAAGCACCACCACTTGCACCCTCACCGATAACAACGCTAATTACAGGAACTGTAAGTTTCATCATTTCGTAAATATTTCTCGCGATGGCTTCACCTTGACCTCTTTCTTCAGCTTCCAAACCAGGATAAGCACCCGGAGTATCCATTAAAGTTACAATAGGAATGTTGAACTTTTCAGCCAATTTCATCAGTCGAAGTGCTTTTCTATAACCTTCAGGATTTGGCATACCAAAGCGTCTGTATTGACGTTCTTTAGTGTTTTTTCCTTTTTGTTGTCCGACAAACATAAATGGCATTCCATCGATTTTTCCCATTCCACCAATCATTGCCTTATCATCACCAAAGTTCCTATCGCCATGTAATTCGATAAAAGTATTATTAGTGATTTCGTATATATAATCGAGTGAATAAGGTCTTGAAGGATGACGTGAAAGTTGTACTTTTTGCCATGCCGTCAAATTTGAGTATATCTTCTTTTTTGATTCTTCAATTGTAGCTTCAATTTGTTTACAGGCTTGTCTTACATCAACGCCATTTTCCTCACCCACAACCCTACAGTTATCAAGTTGTTCTTGCAATTCTTTAATGGGTTGTTCAAAATCTAAATATTCCATAGCTAAGCTCTCATTTTTTAATGAATAACAAATATAATAAGACTTATATAAAGTCAAACAGGAATTTAAAATCAAATCCCTTGTTTTGGGTTTAGGCTTATAGTTTTTCTTTTTATAAAAAAAATATTTGAAATCTAAATTTCAGATTTCAAATATATCAATTACATTTTAGGTGAGTTTTTACCCATCATTTGCATCATTTTACGTCCGCTCGAAGATTGCATAAATCTCATCATTTTACCCATTTCTGAGAACTGTTTTAGCAGTTGATTTACTTCTTGAACCGAAGTTCCTGAACCTTTAGCGATTCTTCTTTTTCTACTTGCGTCGATGATTTTAGGGTTTTGTCTTTCGTCTGGTGTCATCGAATAAATAATGGCTTCAACTCCTTTGAATGCATCATCATCGATTTCAACATTTTTCAGTGCTTTTCCTGCACCAGGAATCATTCCCATCAAATCTTTCATATTACCCATACGTTTGATTTGTTGGATTTGTTTCAAGAAATCGTCAAAATCAAAGGTGTTTTTAGCAATTTTCTTATGAAGTCTTTTTGCTTCTTCTTCGTCGAATTGTTCTTGTGCTCTTTCAACCAAAGAAACAACGTCTCCCATTCCAAGGATACGGTCCGCCATACGCTCAGGATAGAATATATCCAAAGCTTCCATTTTCTCTCCAGTTGATATAAATTTAATGGGTTTATCAACTACAGTTTTAATCGTAAGCGCAGCTCCACCTCTTGTGTCACCATCCAATTTCGTCAGTACAACTCCATTGTAATCTAAAACATCGTTGAATGCTTTTGCAGTATTTACAGCATCCTGACCTGTCATCGAGTCAACAACAAAAAGGGTTTCAGAAGGTTTCAAAGTTTGATGCAACGTACGAATCTCATTCATCATCGCTTCGTCAATGGCCAAACGTCCAGCCGTATCGACAATCACAACATTATGTTTGCTTTCTTTTGCTTGTGCCAAAGCATTTTGAGCAATTTCAACAGGATTTTTATTTTCAGTTTCCGCATATACAGGAACTCCGATTTGTTCTCCCAAAACTTTTAGCTGATCAATGGCCGCAGGTCGATAAACGTCACCAGCAACCAATAATGGATTTTTCGACTTTTTAGTCTTTAAGTAATTGGCCAATTTACCCGAAAAAGTAGTTTTACCCGAACCTTGTAAACCAGCGATTAATATGATAGTTGGATTGTCGCTTAAATTCAATTCAGCACTTTCACCACCCATCAATTTCGCTAACTCGTCATGTACGATTTTAACCATTAATTGATTAGGATTCAATGAAGTCAATACGTCTTGACCGAGTGCTTTTTCTTTTACTTTATCGGTGAATTCTTTGGCTACTTTATAACTAACGTCCGCATCTACCAAAGCTCTACGAACTTCTTTTACGGTTTCTGCTACGTTGATTTCTGTAATTTGACCTTTACCTTTTAAAGTATGTAGTGCCTTGTCTAATTTATCTTGTAAACTCTGAAACATGTTCAATATTTATTTAAGGATTGCAAAGATAGTAAATTTGAGGATTGTATAGAAGTACAAATACTTAGATTTATGTGAAGTGCTTATTCTTTGTGAAATTCAATCGTTTATAATTGATTTTCAGTCCAAAACTCCATCAATTCATCGACAATTGGTAAATCTGCTGCTGCCCAATCATAAGTTTTCAACTCATTGAATGCTACCCATTTTATCTGCTTGTGTTCCATCGGCAAAGGATTTCCTTTTTTTATGTTGCAAATGTAAGGTGTGAGCTGAATTGAAAAATCTGCATAATGATGTTCTACTTTACTTAATTTTTGAAGAACTTCAATTTCTATCTTAAGTTCTTCGAAAATTTCACGTTTCAAACCATCAGTTTCACTTTCATTCTTTTCAATTTTTCCTCCAGGAAATTCCCATTTGAGAGGAAGTTTCATTTTTTCTGAACGCTGACAAATCAAAACTTGGTCTTCTCTAATTATAATTGCACAAACGACATCTAACATTTTAAATAGGTGCTTCGTTTTCTAATTCTTTTAAAATTTCCTCTACATTTTCTTCGGTTTGGGTCAATTTATTTTTACAAATTTTGATCAATAAAGTTGCTCTTTTAACTTTTTCCGAAAGTTCATCGACGGAAATTTCTCCTTGTTCAATTTCGCTCACAATTTGCTGCAATTCTTCAAAAGCTTCTGTATATTTAATTTCTTCTTTCATATCAATTCGTTGGTTTTATTTTTTCAATTTTACTTGTAAATTCTCCTTCATACAAAATGGTTTCTACACTTTGACCAATTTCTAAATCCTTTGGATTTTTGATTGATTTTCCATTGAATTTTGTAATGCTAAATCCTCTTTTCAAAACATTTTTTGGATCTAAAATCTCAACATTTTTTTCCAATGAATCCAATTTTTGTTTTTGATATTTTAGAAGTTGTTGAGCATCCTTTTTTATATGTTCAGAATTTTGATCGAGGTAAAATTTATTTTCTTTGATTAGATTTTTTATTTCTCTTGACAAAGTAATTGGCAATTGATTCAGCAGAGAATTATTTTGATTTAAAATATTTTGAGTCAATGATTTAAAGAACTTCATTTCATTTTTTAGGTTAAATTTATTCTCATTCAAAATCATTCTTGCTTGATAAATAATTTGCTCTTCGGCTCTCTGAACGGGAACTGAAAAATCGTGAAACTTCTGCAGTAGAGATTCAGCCAATTTGGTCGGAGTGATATGATTGGAATGTGCCACCATTTCTGTAACAGTTTCATTGGTTGCGTGCCCAATTCCTGTGAGAACTGGCAACGGAAAACTCGCTACTGTTTTCGCTAAATCATAATTGTTATAAGAAGCCAAACCTATATCGCCACCGCCACCTCTGATAATTGCCACCAAATCGAAATGATGTTTGACTTTTCTGATTTTATTCAATTGTTCAATGATGTTCGAAGGAGCTCTATCGCCCTGCAACAAAGAAGGAAAAAGCATATGGAAGAATTTATAATTCCATTGATTATTGTCGATAACATTTAGAAAATCAGCATAACCTTTACTTGTTTCAACTGAAATAATAGCGATTCTCTGAGGAATTAATGGAAGTTGTAAAGTTTTATTTTTATCAAAAAGATTTTCCTTTTTTAGGCGGATGATATTTTGTTGTTTTTCTTTTTCTAGATCACCCAAAGTGTAACTTGGATCGATGTCTAAAATATTTAGAGAAATTCCATATTTAGGATCAAAATTAATTTGGGTCAAAAAAAGAATTTTAATTCCATCTTTGAGTGGTTCATTTAAAGTTTTTAGAAACTGAGCATTGATTTTATCGAAATTACCTTTCCAAAGCACAGCTCTCATTTCAGCAATGACTTTATTGTCCTTTTTCTCGACCAATTCAGGATAACAATGTCCAGAATGCGAATAATGATTCAATTTATTCATTTCAGCTTTCACCCAATAACTGCTTGTATAGCGAGAACTAATCGTTTTTTGAATGCTATTGGCAACTTCTAAAAGACTAAAAACAGTTTTGTTGTTGATGACTTCGGACATTTTGAGAATTTGGTAGATAAGATTTTCAAATATACGAATGAATTTAAATTGAATTTAATAATAAAAAAATGGGACCAAGTTTTAGAATTAATTAACAATAATAGAAGTGAGTTTCCTCAAGCTTTTTGTAAATTTCAGCACCAAAATAAATGATATGATGGCAAAAGAAAAATTAGCTTTATTAAGAGAGGAAATGAGTAAACACAATATCGATGCATTTATTGTTTATTCAGCTGATCCTCATATGAGTGAATATCTACCCAATGAATGGCAAGAGCGGTCATGGCTAACTGGATTTACAGGATCTGCAGGATTTGTTGTTGTGATGAAAGAGAAAGCAGGTTTATGGACGGATGGCCGATATTTCACGCAAGCTCCAATTGAGTTAGAAGGTTCGGGTATAGATTTATTTAAAGATGGAATCGAAGGAACACCTAATTATATTGATTGGATAATTTCAGAGTCCAAGGAAGGAGCAAAAGTAGCTGTAAATGCATTAGCTACTTCACATGCAAATTGGAAAGCTTTGAAAACTAAATTAGAAAAAAACAATAGACATCTGATAGATTTACCTTTATTGGACGATGTTTGGACAGATAGAGGAGAGGTGAGTAAAAATCCGATTTTCGTACATCCATTGAAATTTGCAGGTGAATCGGTTGAAAGTAAACTGCAAAGAATTCGAGAAGAAATAAAAAAGGAATCAGCAACTGCACATATTATTTCCAGTTTGGATGATGTTGCATGGACATTAAATTTGAGAGGAAGTGATGTAGAATGCAATCCAGTGTTTTTGGGGTATTTATTGATTACTTTAGACGAAGCTAAATTATTTGTTGACATCGAAAAGTTAACCGATGAAGCGAAGTCAGCTATGAAAAGTGCAAATGTGACTTTGATGCCTTACGAAACTTTTTTACCTGAATTAAGTTTATTGAAAGATGAGAAAGTTATGGTTGCACCCAATAGCAATCAGTCGATATTCGAAGCATTAAAACTTCAAAATGAATTGATCGTTCGACCTGTTCCTGGACATTTGATGAAAGCCATAAAAAATGAAACAGAGTTGGATGGATTTAGAAAAGTGATGGTGAGAGATGGAGTTGCTATGGTAAAATTTCTTCATTGGTTGACGCATAATGTTGGCAAAGAAGCGATGACTGAATATACCATAGGAGAAAAGTTGGAACAATTCAGGGCAGAAGGTGAAAATTTCGTAGGAACCAGTTTTACAAGTATCATTGGATACAAAGAAAATGGAGCAATCATGCATTATTCTGCCGATAAAGAAACTGCTAAAACAGTCGAAAAAGACAGAAGTATCTTAGTAGATTCTGGTGGGCAGTATTTGGAAGGAACAACTGATATTACAAGAACTTTTCCGTTAGGAGAAGTTTCAGATGAATTCAAAAAGAATTCAACATTGGTATTGAAAGGATTAATTCAGTTATCGAAAGTTAAATTCCCTAAAGGTACAGCAGGCGTACATTTAGACGCTTTTGCTCGTTTGGCTTTGTGGAAAGAAGGCAAGGATTATAACCACGGAACTGGACATGGAGTTGGGAGTTTTATGAATGTGCATGAAGGTCCTCAAAACATCAGAAAAGATTTAAATCCTATACAACTTTTACCAGGAATGGTTGTTTCTAATGAGCCTGGGTATTATGTTGAAGGTGAATATGGAATTCGCCATGAGAATTTAATAGCAGTCAAAGAATGGAAGAAAACGGAATGGAATCAATTTTATGAATTTGAAACATTAACGATCTGTCCATTTTTTAAAAATTCAATTGTCAAAGAAATGTTGACTCATGATGAAGTTGAATGGATCAACGAATACCATAAATTTTGTGAAGAAAAACTTTCACCACATTTATCAGGAGAAGTGAAAGAATGGTTCTTAGAAATGGTTTCACCACTATAAAAAAATATATTCAACAAAAAAGCCTTGATTTTTCAAGGCTTTTTTGTTGAACTGAATTTCTATTTTAATAGATAATTTTCATTTCATCCAATAAATAACCAGCGTTTGCGTATTTATCTATGATGAATAAAACATATCTCATATCAACCATAATGTTTCTACAAATTTCAGAATCATAATGATAATCACTCATGGTCCCTTCCCAAACACGGTCGAAGTTAATTCCTATAAGATTTCCATCTTTGTCCAAAGCTGGACTACCTGAATTTCCACCAGTGGTATGATTGGACGCAATGAAGTTCACTGGCATTTTTGCTCTTTTTCCTCTTCCAACACCATATTTACCGTAATCTTTCTTTTTCTCTAATTCGATTAACTTTTGAGGAACGTCGAATTCAAAATCACCTGGAATATATTTTTCAATCACTTCATTCAAATAAGTAATCGGTGCATATCTCGGTTTGTCTTCAGGTTTATAACCATCAACTTTTCCATAAGTTACACGTAAAGTAGAATTAGCATCAGGGAAAATTTTCTTTTCAGGGAAAACTTCTAATTGTGCTTTCATATATACTCTTTGCAAATCTTCCAATTGCTTATTGATCGCTAAATATTTAGGTGAAACTTTGTTTTCATAAGCTTCAAGTATAATTGCAACTTGTTTTAGCACAGGATCCGCCATTAAACCTTCTAAAAGATTTGCATCATTTTCGAAAGCTTTGTCAGTATCTTCCACCATGCTCACGCCATTAACTTTCTTTTTACCTGTGATGATTGAATTTTCAAACATTGCTGCATTTAGTTGTATCGGTTGATCGGGTAAAAATTCGTGAGGAACATTCTTTTTGTACAATTCTATCAAAGCCAAAGAAACTTCTTGATCCAAGTCAGCATCATAGTTCTTATAGATGTTTTTTAAATAATCCAACAATCTCGGTTTGATTTGATCATATCGAGAAGTTCCATAAGCATCATAAAGTTGCTTGATTTGCAAAGCCATTCTGAAAGTCTCAGAATTCATAAATATAGCTTCTTCAAAATAACTGTATGCATGAATGTATGGTGCTCTTGCTTCGTACAATTCGTTCATTTCGTTCAACAAATGTCCATATTCAGCTTTCCATTGAGGATTTGCATTTACTCTTTTGGTAAATTCAGCTTCATAATCTTTTTTGATTTGAATGGCACCTGATTTTTTTAAACCTAAACTTTCACCTGTCCATTTTTTGTGATAGTTAGCAATTCTCGCATGTTTTGAAGCATATTTAATACGAGTTGCATCGTCTTTGATCATTTTATCTAAAACGATATCCAAAGCGATGTCTCTAATTTCAATTTTCGCAGGATTTTCAACATTGATGATTTGATCTATGGCTGAAGCTGGCAAATATTCATTGGTTCTACCAGGGAATCCATACACAAAAGTAAAATCACCTTCTTCTACACCTTTTGCGTTGATTGGCAAGAAGTGTCTTGGTTGATAAGGAACGTTGTCTGGCGAATAATCTGCAGGTTTGTTGTCTTTGTCAGCATAGATTCTGAACAATGCAAAATCACCGGTATGTCTTGGCCAAGACCAGTTGTCTGTATCTCCACCAAATTTACCAATCGCGTTTGGAGGCGTACCTACCAACCGAACATCTCTGTAAGTTTCAGTGATGAATTGATAATATTTATTCCCATTATAGAATGCTCTGATAAAGGTGTCTTGATATGATTCTTTAACAGTGTTTTCTGTTAGGATTTCTATGTTTGACTTTACAAATTCTTGTCTTCTTTCAAAATCCATAGTCGAATCAATACCTTGCAAAACTTTGTCAGTAACATCAGTAATTTTAATGATAAAAGTAGCAGTCAATCCACTGTTTGGAAGTTCTTCCTCTAAACTCATTGCCCAAAATCCATTGGTCAAATAATCATTTTCAACACTTGAATGAGCTTGGATTTGTCCATAACCACAGTGATGGTTGGTCAACAACAATCCATTAGGAGAAATAACTTCAGAAGTACATCCACCACCGAAATGAGCAATCGCGTGGTTAATTGCTGGTTTATCAGAATTGAAAATTTCGTCAGCATCCAATTTCAATCCCATTGATTTCATTTCTTCAATGTTCAATTCGGTAGGAATCCACATTCCACCGCCTTGTTGTTGAGATAAACCAAATCCAATCAGTGTAATTGATAAAATAAAACTTAAATAAAATCTATTCATCTCTATAATTTTTCTATTTGTCCAAAACTACATAAATAATAGGTTATTCTTCATATAAATTATATTCAATTACGAAAAATTAAATGATTTTACCACCAACTTAAATTTTACCGAATAAAAATTGAATTTAGGATACCAAGATTTTCGTAATTTAGCGAAAAATTAGTTGATCATTGAATCAACTAATTTGATAAATTAAATTTAATTAGAGTTATGAGTTGTGGTAGAGCACTTTTATCATTGATTCTCCCACCATTAGCCGTTTATGATAGAGGTTGTGGTTCTATTTTGGTCGTTTTTATATTGACTTGTTTCGGTTGGATTCCAGGAATAATCGCAGCTTTGATAATTCTAAATAATACAACTGATAAAAATAATTTGAAAAATAGAATAGAATGAAGACGAGAAAGGTATATTTCCAAGATTTAGGTAAAAATCAAGACTATGAAGAGGTGTGGAAATATCAAGAAGATTTAATGAACGAAATTATAGTGATTAAATCTGAGAATTTTGCAAAATCAAAAGCAGGGGAAACCAATTTAAAACCTACATTGAATCATTTATTGTTTGTTGAACATCCACATGTATATACCTTAGGCAAAAGTGGTGATATATCGAATCTAAAAGCCAACCAAGACTTTCTAAATCAGATCCAAGCGAGTTTTGTCAAAACCAATAGAGGTGGAGATATCACTTATCACGGACCAGAACAATTGGTTGGTTATCCTATTTTGGATTTAGAAAACTTCAAACCAGACATTCATTTATATATGCGAAATTTGGAAGAAGTTATCATCAGAGTGGTTTCTGATTTTGGTTTGAAAGCTGAACGTTCAAAAGGCGAAACAGGTGTTTGGTTGGATGTAGGTAAACCATATGCAAGAAAAATTTGTGCGATGGGCGTAAAAGCTTCACGATGGGTGACCATACACGGATTTGCATTGAATGTAAATACGGATTTGAGATATTTTGAATACATCATTCCTTGTGGAATTAAAGATAAAGCAGTGACTTCCTTAGAAAGAGAATTGAATCGAACAATTGATATGGATGAAGTAAAATCAAGTGTTCAAAAGCATTTTGAAAATGTTTTTGAAGCAACTTTAGCATTTGAAACTAAAACTTTGAGCTTATAGTTGTTCGATGAATTGAATGAATAATCTTTTTAAATTTTCAAATCCAAAAAGATTTAAACTTTCAACTGTATCCAAAGGATCGTGATAATGTCCAGGTCCACCCAAAGTATAGGTAAAAAATGATGGAACGCCTTTTCGATAAAATGGACAATGATCGGAATTACATGCTTCACCACGTTTTCTGATTTCTTTGATCAAATTTTCCTTTTCATTGATTTTATTTAACAATTCATATTCTTTAGTGAAAATAGAACTGTTGACGATTTGAATTCCATCCTCTCCAGCGCCCATGATATCAAAGTTCAATAAAAACTTTATTTCATCGAGTTTAATCAATGGGTTTTCAACAAAATAAGTTGAACCAATAAGACCTGCTTCTTCCGCTGCAAATGCGATAAAAACCAAATTATATTTAGGTTTATTTTGAGTGAAATATTTGGCTAAATCTAAAATAAAAGCCGTTCCGCTTGCATTATCGCTCGCCCCTCTAAAAATAGTGTCACCAACTCTTCCTAAATGGTCGTAATGAGCTGTTATAACTATAATTGAATCTGAATTTTCACCTTTGATTTGACCAATTACATTGTGAGCTTTAAAATCTTCAACAAACTCTGAATCAATCTTATAGTGATCTATACTTAAATCTTTGCTATAAAACTTTTTATTTATAAAAAACTGAGTGACATTATCTTCAAAAAGAGATAAAGATGAGTTTAATTTATCAGCTGTAAAGAAGAAAATACTTCGATTATTATTTTCTTCAGCTTTATAAACAGTTGGCCAATTTTTATAATATTGATTCAAAGAATCGATTTCAAAATGAATCGGCGGAAAAACTATATGCTTGTTTTTCTGATTGATCATATCTTTTTTTAAGAATTCAATAAAACGTTCTTGGTTGATCAAAGATTGAGAAAAGTCTATTGGATCAAACAAGTAAATATCATTTTTAATAAAATTTTGACTCGTAGAATTCGGTCGAACTATAAAATCAATTCCATAATTTAATTCTTCACCATTTAAAGTCAATTCAGCATTTTTGATAATGTTGATTGGCATTTCAAAGGCTTGAAAATACGACCCATCAATCGGATCTAAACCTAATTTTTCGAATTCCTCAGCTATGTATTCAGCGGATTTTTTCATTCCATCATTTACATAACCTCTTCCTTCGAATTCATCGGAAGTTAAAGTTTCAATAACTTCCAACGCATAAGTAGAAATCGAACGACTTTCGACTACTTGTGCAAAAAGATTTGAATGTAAGAATGAAATTAAAGTAAATGATAAAACCAAAAGTATCAATCGCATTTTTTTCATAAATCATGTTTTTATCAATTGAAAAATATCTTTTAATTTCACTCGATGAAAACCATTTTCATATGATTTATATGAATTAATCATTGCTTTAGATAATTTATCAGTACTAATTGGTTTAAAGTTATTTAGCAAATTAATTTTATTCAACGCTTTCAAAATAATTTCAGCAAACTTTTCACCTTTTCGATCGGTATTTGGTCTAACGATTAAACTCGGTTGAAGTATGATCAATTGATCGAATTTAATCTCATAAATTTTATCTTCCAATTCACCTTTCATTCGACTATAAAACATTTTGGAATTAGAATTTGAGTTCATCGCAGACAGCAAAACAAAACTCGTAACATTATTTTCATGACAGATTTCCGCAAATTTAAGCTGATAATCATGATCGACTTTCCATTGATTTTCCTTACTTCCAGCCATTTTCAAAGTAGTTCCCATACAACTGAAAGCTACATCGGCTTTGATGAATTCTTTGTAATTATCCATTTTATCAAAATCAATGATATGCTCAGTCAATTTGGGATGATTTTCGAAAAATGACCTCCTGTTTAGAACAATGATTTCAGTAAAAAATTCATCATTCAAAAGGTTTCTAACCAATTCTCTTCCCGTTGCTCCAGTCGCTCCAATTATGATTGCCTTCATATTTCAAAGCTAAGTATAATTTATCGATTCGCTTGTTTGTTGGCATAAATACTAACAATCAGAATTTGGAAAGCATGAAACACCATCAATGGGAGAAAAATAATTCCTAAAGGAAAATTCGCGGGAAATAAAACTTGTGCAAAAACAGTTCCGTGGACCAAGGATTTTTTCGTTCCACAATACTGAGCCGTTATCGTGTCTTCTTTATTGAGTTTGAGTAATTTAGAGAACCAAGCCGTAAGGTAATAAACCGTATAAAACAGTGCGATGCACAGAGCGATAATTATTAATAATGTATTCAATCCTACACTTGTAAAAACATTTGATTCAAAAGATTTGGCAAAACTTTTATAAATAATTATTAGAATGATCGATTTATCAAAAAAACTTAATTTTTTACTGTTTTTATTGGCCCAACTTCCAAAATATCTTTGAAGAAATAATCCTAAAGCCACTGGTAATAAAATTTCGATCAATAGTTTGAGATAAATGCTTGATAAGTTAAAATCACCCACTAAATTTTGAGTAAATAATCCCATCCATAGTGGTGTAATCAAAATTCCAATCAAACCTGAAATACTCGCATTGAAAATAGCTGCAGGAACATTTCCTTTCGCTATGGAAACCATGACTACTGAAGCCGATACAGTTGATGGCAAAGCAGCTAAAAATAAAAATGAAGTCCAAATCATATTTTGACTTTCATTTTGCATGAATGGTTTGAAAGCCAAAATTATCAGTGGAAACAATAGGAAAGTAGAAGCTTGTATCAACACGTGCAACTTCCAATTCATCAATCCCAATTTCAACTTTTCTGGCCCTAATTTCAATCCATAAAAGAAAAAAATCAATGATATACCAATATCTCCTATGGTATCCAAGGGAATTGGACTATTGGAACTACCATAGGCTGGAAAGAAATATGCGATTATAACACAGGTTATAATCGCAAAAATAAATTTATCTATTTTAAACTTTTTCAAATCAATAAATCGTTTGAAGCTTTTGGATTAGATTATCCGTTGATGGCTTCAACATATTCCACTTGACCTGGCAACATATCTTTCAACAAAGTTTCTATACCTTGTTTCAACGTCAGAGTAGAAGAAGGACATCCAGAGCAAGCACCTTGCAAAAGCATTCTTGCTGTTTTCGTGTTTTCTTCAAATCCGATCAACTCAATGTTTCCACCGTCGCCAGCAACTGCAGGAATTACATATTCAGCCAAAATCTCTTTGATTTGATTTTCTAATTCAGAAAACTCTCGATTTTCATTGCCAACAGCTGTATTTGCATTGTTTTTATAATTCGAAGAAATAATTTCTTTTCCTGAATTTAGATAATCGATGATAAAATCTCTGATTTTCACAGCGATATCATTCCAATCAGATTCGGAAGATTTAGTGATCGATACATAATGATCAGTAATAAACACTTCTTTCACAAAATCAAATTCAAACAAGGCCAAAGCCAAAGGAATTTCCTGCGCTTCATCTTTGTTTCTCGCTTCAGCAATTCCGTTATAAAGCGTTCGATTGGCAGTAAATTTCATCACATCAGGATTTGGAGTCATTTCGATGTAAAGACTCTCAGCTGACTCTTCTTTTGGTTTTACTTCTTCGATTAAAAGAGTTCCAGCATCCAAGTGTTTATTGACAATTTCTTTAATAACATTTACCGCCATTTCCCATTCGATGGTATCATTTTTCTCAACAGCAACGAAATTGGCTGTGATATAAACTTTGGTTATGAATGGAAATTGAAGAAGATCTTTAGCAACAGGTGAATTTACAGGTTGACTATGTATAGTAAATTCATGCGCACCATCTGTAATCGGACGGTCACAAACAAACTTAAATATGTTTGGATTCGGTGTTTTATCAATATATACTCTCATAATGGTACAAAAATAAGGCTTCTTTTTATATATTTAGCCTCAAATTCTATAGTTTAACTTTATGGCAATAATCAAAGAATTATTAGGAAAGAAACCTCAGTTGGGAAATGATTGTTTTATAGCTGAAACGTCTGTTATTATCGGTGATGTTAAAATGGGGAACGAATGTAGTATTTGGTACAACGCGGTGATTCGTGGCGATGTTCATTACATAAAAATGGGCAATAAAGTCAATGTTCAAGACAACGCGATGATTCATTGCACTTATCAAAAATTTCCTACCAATATTAGAAATAATGTATCGATTGGTCACAATGCGATTGTCCATGGATGTACTATTCATGACAATGTTTTGATAGGAATGGGATCGATAGTGATGGATGGTTGTGTGATAGAATCTAACTCGATTATTGCTGCAGGAGCTGTTTTGACTCAAAATACACATGTCAAAGAAGGTGAAATATGGGCAGGTGTTCCCGCCAAAAAAATTGGAATGGTTTCTAAGGAATTGAAGGAGGGAGAAATTGAACGTATTGCTAATAATTATGTGAAATATAGCTCTTGGTACAAATAAATTCCTAAGAATTTCTCGCTAAGCTTTTAAGATAAAGTAATAGAAAATCACCCAAATAATGATGAAAGTTATCACTGGAAAAATTAAAGGCTTTATTTTTTTTGGATTCTTTTCTATGAGTAATACATAAAGCGAATAAATTACAAAAACAGCAACAATAATCAAAGGAATATAAATATAAAGCATAGTGAGTGGGTTTTTTAGCGATTTATAGATGTACAAACAAATTTACATTATAAAAATAAATTTATTCATTTGAATTTCAAAGACATAAAGAAAAGTAAGTTTTCATACAAAATTCAGTAAAATGTAAATTAGGTATATTCGTAAAAATTAAATCAAATATAAATGTTAGTAAATTATATAAAGAAATCTCGGATAGTTTTTTCATTATTGATCACATCATTGTTTTTGGAAGTTCAAGCACAAACTGAATTACCAAAGAACTTCGAAGCTTGGATAGAGAATTATCGTCAAGAATGGAAAATTCCTGGAATGGCAGTTGGAATCGTGAAGGATGGAAAAATAATTTTTGCCAAAGGATTCGGTGAAAAGAAATTAGGCAGCGGAGAAAAAGTTGATGAAAATACAGTTTTCGGAATCGCTTCCGCCAGCAAAAATATGACAGCTGCAGCGTTGGCTGTGCTTGTGGATGAAGGAAAAATAAATTGGGACGACAAAATCACTCAGCATATACCTTGGTTTCAGATGAAAGATCCTTGGGTCACTAACGAATTAACCATAAGAGATGCTTTGACACATCGTTCGGGTTTGGGAAGAATTTTAGGCAATCGCCTTCAATTTATGACCAATAGTTCAAGAGATGAGGTTTTGTTCCAAGTTCGTTACATGGATTTAGAAAAGCCATTTAGAACCTCTTATGTTTATAGCAATATCATGTATTCTTTGGCTGGACAAATCATTGAATATGTTGATGGACGTACTTGGGATGAATTTTTACAAGATCGTTTTTTCAAACCTATGGGAATGAAATCTACAACCACAAGTATTACAGAATTGAAAGAAGGTCAGAATTTAGCTTTTCCACACCAAGAAATCGATGGAGAAATAGTTCAAATTAAAAGAAGAAATTGGGACAATGCAGGACCTGCAGCTGGAGTAAATTCATCGGTGATTGATATGAGTAAATGGTTGATGTTGCAATTGGGTGAATCAGGTAAATTCGATGGTAAAACTTATATAAGTAATCAACAAATGAATGAAATCCACAAACCTCAATTAGGCATTCCACCGAGAAATTCAAAATCACCTCAGATGTCTTATGGTTTAGGATGGCACATCACTGATTATAAAGGATACAGAGTTTTGGATCATGGAGGAGCGACTGATGGATTCAACACGGCCATGTATTTATTTCCTGAATTGGATTTAGGAATTATTGTTTTCGTGAACACTTTCAGTGGATTTGGAAATGCTGTTGCTTATCAAGTTGCCGATCATTTCATCGATGGAAAAAGTGAAGTTGATTGGGGCGAAAGATATTTGACTAATTATAGAAATGCTTATGAAAGAGCTTCTACTGAACGTCAGAAAATTCATGATGCAAAAATAAAAAATACTCAGCCAACATTGAGTCTGGATGCATATGTAGGCAAATATAAATCGGTAGCTTATGGTGAAGTAGAAGTGAAGAAAAATGGCAATCAATTGGTTTTACATTTTTGGGAAACCGAAGGTTTAGAAGCAAAACTTGAGCATTGGCATTTTGATACTTTTAGAGCCATTTGGAAAAACAAAGCACAAAGAGAAGAATTTATGCAATTTCATTTAGGAAAAGATGGAAAAGTGGAAGCTTTGGATTTTGAATTTGTTTTGCGACCAATGTTGTTACAAGTTGGTGCTTATCCATCGAATTATACACATACAGAGCGATTTAACAAATTATAACCATGTCATCGATTCTCTATAAAATAGCAGAAGAGAATGCATTTGAATTGATTGATTTTCGTCCGCTTCATGGTGGAGATATCAATGCGGTTTTTCATTTGAAAACTGATATTGGTGACAGAGTTGTTAAATTGAACAATGCTTTGAAATTTCCAAATATGTTCGAAACCGAACATAAAGGGTTAGAATTATTGCGAATGAGCAATAGTTTCACCGTACCTAAAGTATTTAAGAATTCGAACATTGGAGATACATCATATTTATTGATGGAATTTATTCATTCATCCAAAAAGATTGAAAATTTCTGGGAAGATTTCGCTTTTAAATTGATTAAATTACACAGTTGTAGTCGTGAAACTTTCGGTTTGGATTTCGATAATTATATTGGAAGTTTGAAGCAAATTAATCTATCAAACAAAAATTCTTCTGAGTTTTATATTGAATCGAGGTTAGATCCACAATTTCAGATGGCGATTGATTGTGGATTTGAGTTCTCGAATTTAAATGAATTTTATAGCAATATCAGCCATGAAATTCCTTCAGAAAAAAGTGCATTGATTCATGGAGATTTATGGAATGGAAATTATATGGTTTCAGATAGAGGAGAAGCTGTGTTGATTGATCCAGCGATAGCCTTTGCGTCGAGAGAAATGGATTTGGCTATGATGAAATTATTTGGTGGATTTGCTGATGAAGTATTTGAAATATATGATGAGAATTTCCCATTGATAGAAGGCTGGAAAGATAGAATTGAAATTTGGCAATTGTATTATTTATTGGTCCATTTAAACATTTTCGGAAAATCGTATTATCCATCTGTTGTTCGAATTTTGGACAGATATATTTAGAATAAATTAAATTTATATTAAGTTGAATAATTTAGTTAAATTACTGATTATTTTACATGGTTCAGCCGTATAAAAAATGTATATTTGAATATAAACCGTAAAAATTTTAATGAAAATGGGAAAAAGAGAAGAACTGATCCAAAAGTACGCTGAGGATTTAAAAGAAAAATGCGGAGTTACTCCAGACATGGATTTATTGACCAAAGTAACGATTGGTTGTGGACCGTCGATCTACAATCCTGATGCTTCAACTGTATCTTTAGAGCAATCAGAATTAGACACTGTAAAAAATAACTTTTTGATCAAAAAGTTAGGTTTGAAAGAGTCAGATAAATTAGACGAAGGAATTGAAAAAGTAATCGATCAATACGGAAGATCCAATAGAAATAAATATAGAGCAGTAGTTTATTATTTGCTGACCAAACACTTCAAAAAAGAAGATGTTTACAAATAAAATCAAAACGATTTAACTTAAAAAACTTGACTTTTCAGTCAAGTTTTTTTTATCTATTTCTATTCAAAAGAAAAAATCCAATAAAAGCTATATTTAAAATGACGGAAGCGATGAGCCAATAATTTAAAGAACCACTTTCATCCGAAGAAGTTTCTTCTCTTGCTTCTAAAATCTCATCTACAGTTGATGTTTCATCAGTATCTTCTTGAGATTGATAAAACACTAAATCCATATAAGGAAGCGTCAAATCTTCTAAAGTTAGCGTTTCAGATTTTTGATTGTAATTCAATTTGAGTTGATCAAAATTGTTGAGAAGTATAGTTGCAATCAATTCGTTTTTAATGGTTTCAGGATTTTCTATAATTTCATGTATAGTAATTTCAACCAAATCTTGTTGAATTTTCAAATCATAATTCCAGTTGTATAATTCAGGTTTATTTTCTTTAAGCGTTGCAATCAACGTATCGACCAAATCTTCATCAACAGTTCCTAAGAGTTTTTCATGTTTTTCGACTGTTAAATATTTATAATTTGATTGATCTAAAATATCAGTTTTACTCCATGGACCTTGAATGTATTCGGTTTCATAATAAACATAAAAAGTAAACCAATGTGCAGCTTGTGCTTTCACACTAAAAATAATGAGCAAAAAAGCGATAATATATTTCATGATTTTAAAATTCATTTAATTTGTATTTTGAATTTAACTTTAAATATCGATAAGATATTTTTTCAGAATTTGAATTTTCTGAAGTGAAAATCCCAGAATCATCAACAATTTTCCATTGATTCAAATCAAAATCTAAATATACGGGTTCCGAGATTTTATCACCAAAATTATATACAAAAGTCAATTGTATTTCATCCAAAAGGTTTTCTTTTAGACATTGTTTGATGAGTTTTGCTTGACCGATGATATAAATATGACTTTGATTATTTTCAAGTGCTTTGTCTTTGGCAAATTTAATTCCTTTGGGTAGAGTTTCAACTCTGATAGCTTTTTCAAATGATTGATCCACTTGTTTAGAAATATAAAATAAATTTCCTGCAGGCACATTTTTAGGAAGATTTCTCAAAGTATTGATATCCATCAAAAGTTGTTTATTTTTTATGATTTGAATGAAATTTTCATAAGCTTTAGGAATAGTTACAAATCGACTTTCCTCTAAATCAGCAAAATTTCCAAATACATATTTCCCATTTTTTTTACTCTCAGTCAATAAAAAAATAGCTGATGTTATTACATTAGGCATAATTTGAGTCTGTTTTAATTAATTTAAGCAATTACAAGAAAAGTCAATTCTCTTCTACTCATAGACTTTGAATATATACAACAATGACATTGTTGAATTGGCGAGATTTGGTTCAATAGAAAATCACTCGCCAGATCTTTGGGCTTGCTAAAGTTAAAAAGAATTTGTGTAAACTGATTCTTATGCTTTTACTTTTTAATTAAAAAGAATCAAATATTTCTGCTAAAATTATTTATCAATACCTTCTAATTTCAATATAAATGCATATTCAAAAGCTACTTCTTTCAAAGCTTCAAATCTACCAGAAGCACCACCATGACCGGTTTCCATATCAGTTTTAAGCAACAACAGATTATCGTCAGTTTTATATTCTCTCAATTTTGCGACCCATTTTGCAGGTTCCCAATACTGCACTTGTGAATCATGTAAACCTGTGGTTACCAATAGATTTGGATAATCCATTTTTTTGATATTATCGATAGGCGAATAGGATTTGATGTATTCATAATATTCCTGGTTATTTGGATTTCCCCATTCGTCATATTCACCTGTAGTCAACGGAATCGTATCGTCCAGCATAGTAGTTAAAACATCTACAAAAGGAACTTGAGAAATCACACCTTTGTACAATTCTGGCGCTTCATTGATGATTACTCCCATAAGAAGTCCACCAGCGGAACCACCCATTGCATAAAGATGTTCAGCTGAAGTGTATTCATTTTCAATCAAATATTTAGAAACATCTATAAAATCATTGAAAGTATTTTTCTTTTTCAGCATTTTTCCATCTTCATACCATTTGCGTCCCATTTCTTGTCCACCGCGAATGTGTGCAATTGCAAAAATAAATCCACGATCCAACAAACTCAATCGACTGCTACTAAAATAAGCATCCATACTGTAGCCGTACGACCCATAAGCGTATTGGAGCAATGGTGTATTCGAATTAATTGGCGTATCTTTTCTGTAAACCAATGAAACAGGAACTTTCACACCATCTCTTGCAGTGACCCAAATTCGCTTGGTTTCGTAATTATTTTTATCGAAATCTCCTAAAACCGTTTGTTCTTTTTTGATTTCACTTTCTTTTGTTTTCATATTGAAATCAATGACAGAACTCGGAGTCGTCATGGAAGTGTATCCGTATCTTAAAATTTCTGAATCGAAATCGACATTATTTCCAATGTAGGCGGTAAAAACCTCTTCTTTAAAAGGTAAATAATAATTGATTTTATCGTCCCAACTTCTAATATTGATTTGAGTAAGAGCATCCTTTCTTTCTTCTAAAACCAACCAATTATTGAAGATTTCAAAATTCTCAAGCAAAACATTTTCTCTATGAGGGATTACATCTATCCAATTATTTTTTTCGGTTTGATCAATTGGAGTTTTCATCAATTTGAAATTGGTCGCATTGTCCTTATTGGTCAAAATGTAGAAGTGATCGCCATAATGTTCGATTGAATATTCTAAATTTCTTTCTCTTTTTTGGATAATTTTCCACTCGGCATCAATATCATTGGCTGGAATAAATCTATATTCATCAGCAACTGTGCTTGAGCTGCCTATGACAATGTATTCTCTCGATTTGGTTTTATAAACAAAAGTTCTGAAAGTATCATCGGTTTCTTCAAAAACCAATTCATCTTCAGATTGAGGCGTACCTAAAGTATGTTTCCAAATTTGGTAAGGGCGTAAATCATCGCCTCTTCTCGTATAATAAAGAGTTTTGTTATCACTTGCCCAAACGGATCCTCCAGTTGTATTTTCGATTTTATCTGGAAGAATTTCTCCTGTTTTTAAATTTTTGATTTGAATGGTATAAATTCTTCTGCTAAGTGTATCTTGACCAAAAGCCGCCAATTCGTTGTTTTCACTCACATTTAAACCTGCGAGTTGATAATAACTAAAAGGTTTTGCCAATTCATTTACATCAAATAGAATTTCTTCTTTTGCATCTAAATTTTCTTTTTTTCTACTATAGATTGGGTATTCTTTACCTTTTTCAAATCTTGTTATGTACCAATAGCCATTGTATTTGAAAGGAACCGATTCGTCATCTTCTTTTATTCTGCTTTTAATTTCTTCAAATAAATCTTTTTGAAGTTGTTCAGTATCTTTCAAAACAGCTTCAGTATAAGCATTTTCTGCGTTTAGATAATCGATAACCTCTTGATTTTCACGATCATTTAACCAATAATAATTATCGATTCTAACATCGTCAAATTTCTTTAATTCAGTAGATATTTTCTTAGCTACAGGTGCTTTCATATTTTGTCCATTTAAAAACGTAAATGTAACTAAACTTAAGATGATTGAAGTAGTGATATTTTTCATTGCATGAAATAAAAGATAGAACTCAAAGATAATTAAATCTTTATAAAAATTTGTAGTAATTTACTGTTAGGTATTTGATTAAAAAACATACAATAATTTTTATATACTTATATATCAGTGTAATTTTGTAGCACATTAATTTTAGGATTCACACAATAAAATATAAAACAGATGAAATTTTTTATCGACACGGCAAATTTGTCAGAAATTAAGGAAGCCCAAGATTTAGGTGTTTTGGATGGAGTAACTACAAATCCATCTTTGATGGCTAAAGAGGGAATCAGCGGTCATGAGAATATTCTCAATCACTATCGCGAAATTTGTAAAATAGTTGAAGGCGATGTTAGTGCTGAAGTGATTGCAACTGATTATGAAGGAATGATCAAAGAAGGAGAGGAGTTAGCAGCTTTGGACGAAAAAATCGTAGTTAAAATTCCTATGACCAAAGAAGGAATCAAAGCTTGTAAATATTTTTCTTCTAAAGGAATCAAAACCAATGTAACTTTGGTTTTCTCTGCAGGTCAAGCATTGTTAGCAGCCAAAGCTGGAGCGACTTATGTTTCTCCATTCATTGGAAGACTTGACGACATTTCAACGGATGGTTTGAATTTGATTGAAGAAATCAGAGTTATTTATGACAATTATCTTTTCGACACTCAGATTTTAGCTGCTTCAGTTCGTCATACGATGCACATTGTTAATTGTGCTAAAATTGGTGCTGATGTTATGACAGGACCTTTGAGCTCGATTATGGGATTGTTGAAACATCCTTTGACTGACAATGGTTTGGCGCAGTTTTTAGCGGATTACGAAAAGGCAAATAAATAATTTATTTATCTTTTTAAAATAAAGAAAACCGTCTCTTTTGAAGAAATGAGACGGTTTTTATATTTATTTATGATTTATTTTCGGTCTTGTAGAGCAAAAACTTCCTTCAAAAGTGGAGTTGTTCTCAATCCGATATTATTTCTTATACCCATTTCTTTTTCTTGAACCATATTGAACACACTGCCAATTGCTTGTTCAGTTACATAAGCATTCAGATTTGTATTGATATTTTGTCCCGTCAAACGATTATAATTGGTAAAGATTTGTTCCCAAATTTGGTCAGCACCAACTTTACCTAAAGAATTTTCAACTTTTGGTTCGAAGGCGTTGAACAATTGTTGGCTTGTTTTATTTTGTAAATATTGAGTCGCTGCGTTATCAGAGCCCAATAAAATACCTTTGGCATCATCGAAAGTCATGCTCATGATTGCATTTTTAAAAATTGGTGCAGCTTCGATGACTGCGTCTTCTGCGGCTCGATTGAGCAATTTAATTCCTTCGTCAGCCAAACTTCCTAAACCGAAGTTTCTCAGCGTATTTTCGACATTTTTTAATTCTTGAGGCAATAAAATCCTCGTAGCTTGGTCAGCCCAAAAGCCATCTTTTTGGCTAAGTTTATCAACTCCTTCTTGTACTCCAAATTCAAGCGCTTGTTTGAGTCCATTGCTAATTTTAGCATTTGAAATTCCACCGATTCCTTGTGAAGTTTCCTGAGGTAATTGACTTGCGATTTGTTGAAGTTCAGTACAGCCTAAAAATAAAAAGCTGGCTAAACTTAGTGTTATAATATGTTTTTTCATAATCTTGACTTTATGCCACTAACTTATTGATTTAATTTCTAACATTTAAATGTCCTTTGATTAAATTATCTTCTGACAATCGAATGATGTACCAATAAGTCCCTGAAGGTACAGGTCTGCCTAAATAAGTTCCGTCCCAAATCCTTGTTTGGCCATGAACCTTTCTGTCGAAGAACAATTTACCATATCGATCAAAAATTTGAATGTGAGCATCGGGATATTGATTCATTCCTCTAATTTCCCAAAAATCATTTTTCCCATCGCCATTAGGTGAAATAAAATTAGGAATTAAAAAATAGGTAAATTCATATGGTTCAGAATAACATCCCACCAAATCTCTTACATAAATGGTATAATCGTTGACAGCTATATTTTGGAAAGTGGGAGAGGATTGCCAAAAAACTCCATCCAAAGAATATTCGTATTGCCCCGACGGATTTACCTTTACAGTAATTGATTGGTCTGGATTTATAGTTACTTCAGTAATTTCTGGTGATCCACCGATTACTACTTCAAAATTATATACAAATTCACATCCATTTTCGTCAATGACATTTACTGAATAGTTTCCAGGATGAGTAACTATCACTTCGTTGGTATTAAGACTTTGATCCAAATCATCATCGTTCAAACCATTCCATTGATAAGAATAATATTGATTAGGTATGCTCAAAATAGCTTCAGTTCCTAAACAAAAGCCAACCACTTCGTTGTAATTAGTTTCGCTATTTGGAATATTCAATTGAATTTCTGCAATTCCATAACATTCATCGGAATTATTATTCTCAAATACTTTAGCATAAACAGTTTTTGAATTTGCAATAGAAATTGTTGTTGGAATAGGATTAATTCCTGCTTCTAAATCATTTAGATTATCGAAAAACTGAATATTTACACTTGAATCAGGATTGATTTCGGTTAAAATTTGATCCAAATCAAAATTCGCCAAACCAGTTTCTACATCTCTACAACTATCCAAAGAAGAATCTTGAGCCATAGGAGCCACCGAAATTATGATATGAACTGGAATTATGTAGGTATTGTTGTGAGTTGATTCGTGTACGCGTATATAAATATAAGAATTCTGATAGGCGATAGGATTGGTGTATGGATCTTCAAGTTCGTTTGCACCTGAAATTGCATCGTCTTGATTGCCGTGATAACTGATTTTAATATCCAGAGCTTCGTGATAACCAGCGGCTCCCCACCAGTTGTTGTAGGTTTGATGAGGATTTGGACGTTCGATTATAGTTGTGGTTTCTAAAGTCTCTAAATCGATTTCATACAAATTATCAACTGTATTTCCGTACAATCTTCCATATTCAGCAGCTAAACCAAAAGTTCCCATTCGGATTTGACCGAGATTTTCGTGACTAATGTATTGATTGTCTTCATCCATAGTTACTTTTAGCAAATAATCTCTACCATTGGCCATGGTCCACGCGACGTACAAAAATTCACCGATTTGAACAAAATCTCCACTGGCTCTTCCTTGTCCGAAATCGTGCCACAAATAAAAGTTGGTGAGATTGTTAGCATCAGCTCGATAAACCTTTGAAGTCCAACCGCCTTCGTATAAATTGTCTTGGTGATCAAATGAAAGTGCCAATACGCTTTGTCCGTTAGGGTGAATTTGTCCAATGGTTTGATAATTACAATTATCTAAATTCACTTTTTGTAAAACACCATTTCTACGAGTGACATAAACTTCATTTTGACTATTGATAGCAATGTCGTAATATCCACCATCGCCATCAACATCGCCACAGATCGGAACTATTTGTGGATTGTTGTATAGATTTGTGATTTTTTCAATACCACGATGAGCTTTGGTAACATAAATTTCAGGGGATTCGTTGAAATCTTCTAAAACATCTAAAGCGTAGGATTGTAATTCATCAAAAGAAATCGAAACAAATCCATCCCCATCGTTATCACAAATATGCATTTCTTGTGTGGGAGCGATTGTTTGTCCAAAAAGGAAAGTATGGAAAACAACCAATAAAATAGCGCAAATATTTTTCTTCAATTTAGGCATTTATTTAAGTTGGCAAAGTTCCGAAATTTAGGTTATAAAATATAGTGATATAATAAATAATTTACATGATAAATAGCAAGTTATTTGTGTAAATTAAGGTTTTTTCCTGTATTTTATGTTAAAGTAATCGGCTGATACACAATTATTCATTATATTTACGGTAAGTTATTTTAAATAACCTCTACTAACTTTAACTCTACTAACCATGGACCTATTAAACACAATTCGTGAATGGATTGACGTTTCATCGACTCATCCAATTATTTTAAAGTTTACACTTTTAGTTTTAATATTGAATGTGGTGATAGCATTGATTATTTTGATCAATACTATGATAGTCTTCAGTAAAAACAAATTTCATAAAAGAAGGATACTATCGTTAAGAAATGAATTACCACTTTTTTATTATAATGTATTAAAATCCGATACTTCCTATAGTATTGAAGACATTCAATTCGAGTTCAGAGATGATTTCAACAATTCATTGGAGAAAGATTTTGAATGGTTAATTATTGAATTGGCTGAATTAATTAAAAGTTATCCTTCATTGAAATTTAGTGATAATTATGAAACTTTATTGAACTATATCATTCAGTCAAACTCTAAGTTAATTGAGATTTATTTGCATACAAAAGTCAATAATAAGAAATTTAAAAAGTCTATAGATGTCCTTATCTCTGATTTAGAAAACGGTAAAAATAAATTTGATTTCAAGCAATTGAAGCCAAAATATACAAAAGAAGATTTGTTGAAAGCCTTTAATTTTGATTTAAATAAAGAACTAAGTGAATGGGATTTTTTATTGATCAAAAACTTTTATTCAAACTATGACAACAGTGATTTACCTTATTTTGCTTCATGGGTAGAATCGACTTATCAACATTCTCAAAAGATTTGTTTTTTGAAGTTGATCGGCGCGTTTAAACAATTGAGTTCAGCTTATATATTGGAAGAGCAATTGAATTCCTCAAATGAAGATTTGCGTAAAACAACTTATGAAACGATTGGAAAGTTAGAATACAAAAACATTGAAGATAAACTGTTTTTAAATTTCCCGAATGAAACTGAGGCATGTAGAAAGGAGATTTTAAAATCAATATTTTTTATTTCATCAGGAAAAGCGACAAATTTTTTGAAAAAAGCTTATCACTCATCAATTTCCGAGCATGAAAAAAAGTTGATTTTAGAAATACTTTATAAGTACAACGAGGAAGGAAAATCATTTTTCGAACACGAATATTCTAAAGTTGGATTTCAGAAGAAAAATGTTTTTGAATACATATTAAATCCCATTTATCAATCTGAATTAAAGAAAGAAGTTGATTATTCAAAAAGTCTAAATATTGTAAGTTAAAATAAAATTTAATATTTGATATAAAATTAAATGATATGAAATAACCCCCTCAAACTCAAAACTATAACTTTAAAACCTAACCTATGAAAATTTTTATTAATTTTTTTGAAAATTATATTTTCTATTACGCTGTAAGCTTATTTATCTTGTACATCGTATTAGCAATTTCAGCTTTTATAGCGATTAGAAAATACAGAAAGAGAAACGCTCACAACGAAGAACAACTTCTCTTAGACGCTAGCAATGCGCCATTTGTATCAGTGATTGCGCCAGCTTTTAATGAGGAAAAAACCATAGTGGTAAGTGTAAAATCATTGTTATCACTCAACTATCCAAATTTCGAAGTTGTAATCGTAAATGACGGAAGCAAAGACAGTACTTTGGATTTACTTATCAAAGAATTTGACTTAGCTCCAGTTGATTATCACTATATAGAAAAGATTAAGACCAATTCTTTTAAGCGTTTATACAGATCGAAAGACAATAAGTATTCAAATTTAATTGTAATCGATAAGGACAATATCGGTGCAAAAGCCGATGCACTCAATGCAGGAATCAATGTATCGAATTACGAACATATACTTTGTGTAGATGTAGATTGTGTGATAGAAAGAAATGCGTTATTGAAATTAGTAAAATCAATGATGGATTCTGCGACTCCAGTGATAGGAGTAGGAGCGACGCTTCGTATGTCCAACAGTTGTGAAGTCGATGTCAAAAAAGGTGTTATCACTCAAGTAAAACCACCAAAAGGAATTTTACCGAGATTTCAAGAAGTTGAATATTTAAGAAGCTTTTTGATCAGTAAAATGGGTTGGAGTTCGTTCAATTCCATTCCAAATATATCCGGAGCATTAGGATTGTACAAGAAAAAAATCATTTTAGAATGTGGAGGATACAATACAAAAACCTTGGCTGAGGATATGGATTTAGTGATAAGAATTGCTTCTTATATGATAGAAACCAAGCAAAAATATATCATTAAATACATTCCGATTTCCGGAAGTTGGACAGAAGGTCCTGCCAATCTTAAGGTTTTGGGAAGACAAAGGAGCCGATGGGCGACTGGCTTGGCTCAAGTATTGGTCAATCATAGAACCAAGATTTTCAATTACAAATACAAAAGAATTGGTTTGGTGGTTCTACCCAATAATTTGATTTTTGAATTTTTAGCACCGATTATCGAAGTGGTTGGAATAAGTTATTTTTTGCTTTCTTTGGTATTAGGATTAGCCAATTGGCCTTTGTTATTATTTGTGTTGTTGTTTTCATGTTCTTTTGGATTGGTTTTAGGAAGTTTAGCTGTTCTATATGATAATTTAATTGAAAGTCAATACAAAAGAAAAAGAGATAATTTAAAATTATTTATACTCCCTTTCGTAGAGCCGTTTGTTTACCATCCTTTATTGCTTTATTTTTCTTTATTAGGTTTTGTAAGATACCTTAAATTAAAAGAAGTCAATTGGGGAACTATGTCGAGAAAAGGGTATAAAGAAAGTGCAGAAGTAATAGTAACTCAAAATTAAATAATCATGCCCCTATACGTCAAAATCTCTTACAGAATTTTATTTAGTTTGATTACAGTTTTATTGTCTTTTGATTTACTCTCACAAACGACTTTGGAAAAAGAAAAAGAGTATATAAATGATGAAAGATTAGCAAATACTGAGAATAGATTCAAAGCTATATTATCAAATTTCCCCTATGTAGAATTAGAAAGGTCTAATTCAAGCAAAATTGAAAAAAGCGACTCTCAAAAACTACATAGGTTAGTTGATGGAGGGCTTAATTATCAGAAAAAATCAAATTTATTTTCGAATAATGAAGCCCTTCTTTTAAAGAATGAATTGAAGGATGATACTTTGATATATAATCAATTAAATATTGTAAGTGGTAAGGAAATAGAAATTCAAGCTGAAAACAAAGCTTTAAAAAATCAGATCAATATGAATTATTTGCACATTGATCATGACAAATATTTGTATGCGAGTTCTATTTACACTTTGGAATATATTCGAAAAGAAGGAAATAATACTTTTGTAGGCCGAATCAATGCGACTTCAAGAAATTCTAAAATGGGAAATCAAGGAGAATTGGATTGGTATCATGTATTTAAAAACAAAAGTTATTTTATGGTTAATGCAGGAGTTTCTGACAGGTATTTTCCCAAATTCAAAGCAGGAGTCTCTTATTATCATCCTTTTAAAAATGCTTGGGTAGGAGAAATTGGAAGCAGATATTTTTATGACAATATTGATGATAGAAGTCAATTTTTTGGAATCATAGGAATTGAAAAGGAATTTTCTAATTTTTGGTTTAATGCTAAATATACCTTTGGTCATGAAAACGATTTTAGAAATCACTTATTTTTACAAGCAAGAATGTTTATGAAAGATGAAAAGAGTTATGCAACAGCTATGGCCGGAATTGGAAATATGCCAGAAGTCAACGATTTAAATTATTTGGCTCAAAATGCATATACCATAAGAAACACCATGTTAGGAGTTGGTTATACTCATTTCTTTTCAAAAAATTTCTTAAGTAAATTTTTATTGAATTGGTATAATTATAAAGTAAATGAAAATGCCAGAAGCGATCAATTTCATTTACTTTTTTCAGTAGGATATTTGTTTTAGCTACTATTCAGACTTATTAAAAAAGGGATAAAGCATCCAACACTTTATCCCTTTGTTTTTTAGAAATTGAACTCCTTTCTTAGTTTATCGACATAATCGAGTTTCTCCCAAGTAAAAAACTCCAAATCTTTAATGATCAATTCATTTGATTCACCTTTATTAAATACTTTATCGGCTATATAAGATTCTCTTCCCATATGGCCATAAGAAGCTGTTTCTTGATAAATCGGATTTCTTAATTTCAAATTTTGCTCGATTGCAAATGGTCTCAAATCAAAGATTTCGTTGATTTTTTTTGCAATTTCACCATCCGTTAAATTAACTTTTGAAGTACCATAAGTATTGATGAACAATCCGCAAGGTTCAGCAACACCAATCGCGTAAGAAACTTGAACTAAAACTTCATCTGCAATACCAGCTGCAACCATATTTTTTGCAATATGACGAGTTGCGTATGCGGCACTTCTATCTACTTTTGATGGATCTTTACCACTAAATGCACCACCACCATGTGCACCTTTACCACCATAAGTGTCAACGATGATTTTTCTTCCTGTCAAACCAGTATCTCCGTGCGGACCTCCAATCACAAACTTTCCAGTTGGATTGATTTGGTATTTAATATCAGAAGTAAATAGTTTTTGAATTTCCGGTTTTAATTTAGCGATAACTCTTGGAATTAGAATTTGAACAATGTCTTTTCTTATTTGTTTCAACATTTCTTCATCAGTATCAAATTCATCATGTTGAGTAGAAATTACGATTGTATCGATTTTAACCGGTTTATGATGGTTTGAATATTCAATGGTTACTTGAGATTTTGCATCAGGTCTAAGGTATTTGATCTCATTGTTTTCTCTTCTCAAAGCAGCCAACTCTTTCATTAATTCATGTGCCAAATAAATTGGAAGTGGCATATAGTTTTCTGTTTCATTGGTTGCATATCCGAACATCATCCCTTGGTCGCCAGCACCTTGATTATTTGCTCGGGTTTCAAAATCAGCATCTATAGGAGCTCTATCTACACCTTGGTTGATATCGGGCGACTGTTCATGTATGGCAGAAAGAACTCCACAAGAGTTTCCACTGAACATATATTCATCTTTGGAATAACCAATTTTATTGATGACTTCTCTAGATATTTTTTGAACATCGAGATAAGCTTTTGATTTCACTTCACCAGCAAGTATCACTTGACCTGTGGTAACCAAAGTTTCACAAGCAACTTTTGAATTGGAATCGTATGCTAAAAAATTATCTATCAGTGCATCTGAAATCTGATCAGCAATTTTATCAGGATGCCCTTCAGAGACTGATTCTGAAGTAAATAAATATGACATAATTAAATAAATTTAAAGCTGAAAAAAGATGGATTCCAAAAGAAACTGTTTTAGCAATTTTTAACGAGGTTGCAATCAGACAAATCCATCCTCTTTCATAAGTTCGAAGTGGCAAACTTAATGACTATTTATTAATTTCAAAAGGAAAAAGGCATTTTTATAAAATGCCTAATTTCATCATACAATCTTTCATCTTTTGATAAGTTCTTTCAACATCGTTGTCTAAACCAATTGAAATACGAATCAAACCATCTGACAATCCCATTTCTTTGCGTTCATCTTCTGGGATTTCACTCGAAGTGGAAGAGCCTGGTGCGCTGAACAATGTTTTATAGAAACCTAAGCTCACAGCCAGATAGCCTAAATTTTCACCTTGCATCATTTCCATCAATTCGTTGGCTTTTTCCAAAGAACCAGCATCAATGGTCAACATTCCACCAAACCCATATTCTTCATTACATAATTTTTTGAAAAGTTCATGATTGGGATGACTTGCCAAGCCTGGATAAACTACTTTCACACCCTCTTTTTCAAAAGCTTCTGCTAAATACATCGCATTGTGGCTATGTTGCTTCATTCTCAGATGAAGTGTTCGCATATTTTTTAAAATACTTGAAGCACGCAAACTATCCATAGTTGGACCTAATAACATGCAGGCTCCAGTGTTTACATCTCTCAATTCATTGATAAAATCTTGAGTCCCACAAATTACTCCACCAACTGTATCACTACTACCATTGATGAATTTAGTCAAACTGTGAATAACCACATCAACTCCGAAATTTTTAGGTGAAATAATTAAAGGTGAAAAGGTGTTATCAACTACCAATTTCAGATTGTGTTTTTTGGCTAATTCAGAAAGACCTTCTAAATCTGAAACTTCTAAAAGTGGATTGCTCAAACTTTCACAGTAAATCACTTTTGTGTTTTCTGTAATTGCATTTTCAACTTTTTCTAGGTTTGTGATATCTACAAATGAAGTTTGAATATTAAGTTTTGGCAAGAAGTTTTTCATAAAGGCATAAGTACCTCCATAAATTGTTCTACTTGAAACGATTTCGTCTCCACTTTGACAAAGTTGCAATACAACTGAAGTAATTGCTCCCATACCTGAAGCCGTTACGTTTGCTGCTTCTGTATTTTCCATAGCAGCAAGTGCTTCCCCCAAATACAAATTACTTGGCGAAGAATGGCGTGAATACAAATAACACCCGTCTGTATTTCCTTCAAAAGTATCGAACATCGTTTTGGCCGAAAGGAAAGTATAAGTTGACGAATCAGAAATGGATGGATTTACTCCACCAAACTCTCCAAAATATTGCAAATCTTGAATTTTATCTGCTGGTTTATGTTTTTTCATTATAAATTAAATTTTATTTCATCAAAGTAAAGTATTATTAGAATAATAATCAACCACTTTTATATGTAATTGATTAATTATTTATAAAAATTAAATTTAACAGATAATTTATCATAAATTTATTTGATTTTTGTATTTAAGCTTAATATTTATCAATATGGAATTGGACACTATAGATTTAAAGTTATTGAATTTATTGCAGGAAGACTGTAAAATGACCAATAAGCAATTGTCCTTAAAACTGGATTTATCGGCCACAGCAATTTACGAGCGTGTAAGAAAACTTGAGCGAAATGGGATAATTGAGAAATATACAGTTTTACTCAATGGGAAATTATTGGGCAAAGAATTGTTGGTATTTACACATGTGAAATTGGTCAGACATTCCAAAGAAAATATTGCAAATTTTGAAAAGCAAATTTCCCAAATCAATGAAGTTCATGAGTGTCATCACATCAGCGGTGATTATGATTACATTCTAAAAATGAGTTTTAATGGGATGGATGATTATAGAAATTTTATGTTCAATAAGTTAACAGCTATTCCAAGTATTGGAAGTACGCATAGTATTTTTGTAATCAACGAAGTAAAAAACGAAATTGGGTATAGGTTTTAATTTTTATTTAAATAATAGATTGATACTAAATAAAAAAAATGAAACCGCTAACATTTAGCAAATTAGCGGTTTCTCAAGTTTAGGTAGGGTTAGTTAGGTATAATCATTAATTTCTTCAATTTTTATTATTTATAATCCGGCATTTGAGCATCGAACAAAATCAATTCTCTTGATTCAGGTTCATCAAATTTAATCATATAAATCGAATGAGTTGATAGGAGATCATTTGATGTATTGGTGAATATAATTCCACTATCATCAGGAGTGAAAGTCGGATCAATATCAATTGTGCCCGTTGGTTTTTCGCTTAATATTGAAAAATCTTCTATGGAAGAATCGCTGAAATTATAGATTAAAATCCTGGTGTCAAGTTGTCTATATTCATTGTCTTGATATCCTGAAACATCATGAGTAAATAGTAATTTATCACCCGTTATGTTCCAATCCAAACCGCCTACAGCTCCATTTTGATTTTCGAAAATCGTTTCGATATGAGCACCTGTAGAACTCAATATATGTATTTTGGCTTGGTAACCATAAATATCGTTTGTCACTATAGCGATTTTACTGCCATCATAGCTCCATGCGCACTTCGTAATAAAATGTCCATCTGGCGTTTGATAAATCTGATGTTGTCCAGTTCCGTCACTATTTACCATATAAAGCACGTCGAAACTTGGGAAAATGAATTTGCTTCCATCTTTATGCCATGCAAAATCTAAGTAGTTCGAACGGAAACCATTGAGTGGAACTTGGCTAATTTGTTGTTTATTTTCGCCATTTAAATCAGAGGTCATCAAATGTGTTTGACCTGCAATAGTTTGTAAAAATGCGATTTTATTGGCCACATTATTTTTATGAGGCCTCCAGCTTGAATAAGCAGAATTAGTTATATTGATAGTTTCATCCAAGTTAGTGGATCTGATCATATAGTTTCCATTTTCGATTTGAACAAAATGATATCTATATTCTGGATTTTGTCTAACTGTAAATTGGCTTGAACTACTAAAGACTTCATCATTAATCCCATCACTTACAACAACTTGCCAAGTGTAAGTTGCACCAAAATGTAGATTATTTAACGCCAAAGTATCATAAACCAAATCCTCAAACTCAATTTGGTTATTGCTGAGATTATCGCTGAGCAAAACTCTATAAGTTAAGCTATCTCCATCAGGATCCGTACTGCTCCATTGTAAAACCAAATCGTTGGGTTGATCTACAGATAAATTTTCAGGAGAAATTAATTCTGGAGTAGAAGGAGGTCTATTGAGAGTTTCATCGGTAATCATTTCAAAATCAATAGAAACTGTTTGATCGTATTGAGTTATACTAAAAGCTTTTACTTCAGTAACATAACCATTTAATTCTGCCATGACAGAATAATCTCCCATAGGAATTGCTTCTAAAATTTCGAAGTTTCCGTCTTCATCAGAATAGACAGTTAGGGTAGATGGGGTAGTAGTAATTTTCACATTTACCAATGGTTCATGAGTTAATTCTAAGCGAACGGTACCATATAAAGTACCTTTTTCATTCCCATCAATGAGGTCTTCACTACATCCAAGTAGTAAAATTAGGCTGAATAAATATATAAAGTGAATTGTTTTCATAATTGAATTATTTGAACTTATTACCGAAATTGTACTGAATACCTATACCAATTTGCAGGAAATGGTCATCTCTTTTACCACTGACTAAACCGTCCCAATCGTCATCCATCCCGATGTTATAAGATCCAAATCCTCTAATTCCAATATTAGGAGTTGCCATATATTCAAATCCAGCTCCGAACTGAGTTTTGAATTTATTTTTCTTATCCTCACCTTTCATGTCATTTATCAAACCAAAACCACCGAATAGGAAAGGACTAAAATCATTGAAAGGCAATGTCAAATACTCTAAATCTAAGTCATAAGTCATAAATTCAGATTTAAAGTATTCTTTAGAACCCAATTGTTGATAGCCAATTGAAAGGTTGAGATTAAAATAATCAGAAAAATTATATTTGACATTGGCTTTACCACCAGGTCTTAAAGTATTGGTTTTATAATCACCTTTAAGGTTATTGAATGTATAAGCAACACCAAATGATATTTTTGAGCGTCTGTCTCTTTCCCAATTCCCTTTGCCAACTATTCTTTTATTGCTTTCGTTAATTTCATAATAATATTCGTCTAATAATTCATCAGCTAAAAGTACATCTTCAGGAGAAGTATCCCAGATTTTATCTTTGACACCTTCTAAAATCAGCATGTATACGGCTTTATTGATAGCTTCTGTCACTGCCATTTGCACAGGTTCATTATTGGTAACTCCCAATTCAGCTTCCATCAATCTATCCGGATCAATATATCGGAACATACTTGCACTCAATGATTGAGAGAGTATAGTTTTAGAAGTATAGACTGTTTTTAAAATCTTCCCACTATTGGTAGAAACCGCTCTTAAATAAACGGTAATTCTATCTTGTCTATATTCGGTTGAACCTCCAATTCCAAAGTAACGTGCACCCGCACCGCCAGTGAGTATATTGGTATCATAAGAAATCACACCTCCTTCCAATAAGATACCTGCAAAAAGTAGTGGTGGCAAATGATTTGATGTGTTATCGTTTGAATACTCTTGACGAGTAGTTCTGATAATTTGTCTTTCATTTAATAAGTTACCAATATTTTCTCTTTCAATTGGAATAAACCACTTGCTATCTTCCAAAGATTTGATCAAGATAGTTGTCAATCCTTGAGGAACTGCAGTACTCCAATTAGCGCCTAATTCAGAAGATTTGTATTGACCAGTTTGGTCTCGAAATTTGTAAACACCAACCACCACTTGTTCTTTAGGCGTCGGTAACTTTTCGAAATCTCTTTCTGTAGCTGTAATTTCTCCTATATGTGAACGATGTTCTACACCACCAGGAGGAGTCATAAATATGCCACAACTTTGAAACAAAAGTAAAATGGCTAAAAAAACGATGTAAATAGGGGGATTCATATAATTAAGTTTAAATGGTTATATTATGATTTGTGTTGATTCTCCTGTGTCTGTATCAATAATTGTAATTATTGAACCGGAACGTGTATCATCTATAGTAATGATCAATCCGCCGATATCATAGGTACCGCTTTCTAAGCCAGAACCAGATCCTGAACCAGTTTCACCTCCAAACAAACCTCTTGTCAGCTGGTTCAAAACTTGTCTTTTCACAGAATCTGAAAAAGTACTGATTGGACTATTGTTATAACCATAATCAGCAGTTTGTTTGAATGGATTTTGTACTTCTGCAGATTGTAACAACCATGAATAGTTTAGGTAGTTTCCTCCAAAAGCTGGGTTTACTGGTTGATAAGATAATTGTTGAGCTTCTATTTTACTGCAGAGAGAAATAAAAATAATGCCAGCAATTATGTATAAAGTTTTCATTTTCATAGGTTTTAGTAGTTAAACTCTTGTCTTATTTTTTCTTTATTTTCAGAATATATTACTATTCTTCTTAGAGCAATAATTGCTTGTTGTTTAGTGTATTCCTGGTCGGGATTCGAAAAAAACTCATAAACTTTGTCGTAATCGATGGTTACACTAATTATACTTGTTTGCCCTCTATAGGGCAGTTCTGAGACTGTGATTATAAAGGGAAATTTTTCAGGTAATTGATTATACATCGAAAACAATTCATCATAAAAATCAGATCCAAATTTTGTTTTTGTTTCATCGATAACTAAACCTCGAATCATAAGTTCAGTTTCATTTACTTTTGACAAGGCCATGCCTTCAATTTCAATAGAATCTTTAACTATTAATTCATTTTTTTCTTCATCGCGTATATACAAATGAGCTATAATTTTTTGTTGATCCGACAAGTTCACTTGAGTATTGGCCAATCTTTTAGATTCATGCGGTTCAAGTGTAAATCTGCCGGACTGTCTGTTAACTGACAAATTATTTTTGCTATCGGTCTTTCTTACGAGCAATAAATAATTATATTCAAAATACAAGGTCGTATGGTTTTGAATCGTTGGATGAATGTTGATCATTAAACCATTACGCTCGACATTGATCTTTGTTGTAATTTGACTTTCATCTGTACTCTCGTTCTGAGCGAAAGTTTGAATTGAAAGTAAAATCAAACAAAGCAATATGGTCGATTTTTGTATCATGGATAATTTCTTATTAACACATTTCTATTGTCGCCCTGTATATTTATAATAACATTGTCCATTATCTGATTGTTCCCAACCACTTCAACATGAGTGTTATGTCCTTCAACATTAATATTTAAATTCGAAGGGAGTATAGATGTTTCTGTATAATAAAACTGTTGTGAGCTTCCGTTTTGAATCAGCGTTAGTTCTTTAGCATTAACTTCTGCAGTATTGTTGTTACCATATTGCAAGATCTGGGTTGAGTAATTGCCATTATTTTGTGTAATATAATTCAACAATTCTGCTTCATTCAATGTTTGGGCTTTCAAACCACACATGAAGAGAGTACTCACAAGGGTTATAATTAAAGTTTTCATAATATTTGAATAAAGAGTTTTAAAGTAGAACTGCCCTAAAAATTTACCTCCCCCATTTTGTGGTAAACTTTAGGACAGCTCTGTAAAAAATAATACTTAATATTTTCTAAATAGGGGGATTAAGCTGAACTTCAAATTAGTGTTGAGCAACAGTTGCTGAGTTACCGATACCCATTTGAGTTACTACAGAACCATTAAAGGCACCAACTTGTGATACTTCAGCATAGTTAGCAATTCCAGTTTGGTCAGTCAAAGAAACATTCATTAAACCTGCTTGATCTACATAAGATACGTTGCTAATTCCAACTTGCTCTTGAGCAGAAATGTTAATGAATCCAACTTGAGTAACTCCAGCTACGTTAGAGATTCCAGTTTGATCTTGCATAGCAAAGTTACCTGCCCCTAATTGAATTACTGTACCACTATTGCTAATTCCAACTTGTGATTGTGAAGCAGTGTTAAATGCTCCAATTTGGAAATTTTCAGCGTAGTTTGAGATACCTACTTGCGTCTGTTCACTTGTGTTTGAATCACCTAACTGTAGGCTGAATGCGCTATTCGCAATTCCTGTTTGATCAGATGTATGCATGTTATCATCACCAATTTGGTAAGAAGTTGATGTGTTGCTAATTCCAACTGCAGATGAATAGTTTTCGTTTCCGTCACCAAATTGAATTACTTCTGAAAAGTTAGAAATCCCTAAGTGGTCAACTTCACTATAGTTGAAGTTACCTTCTTGATCAACAAAAGCACTGTTGTTAATACCCATCTGGTCAACATCGCTAAAGTTACCTACTTGTCCAAATGCTACTGCAGCTCCAAAACAAACTGCAACGCTTAAAAATAAATTTTTCATGATATATAAAATTTTAGTTAGTGATACAAATGTAGGTGGAGATGAAAATAAATCAATCACGGAAAATAGTGATATATCCTAATTACTGCTTTTTTGCGATATATTTTTTAATGAGTTTATACCATATATTTGGATAAGAAAAATAAAAATCTTAATTTTATGAAATAATATATAATAGAATGCTTATGTAATATTAAATCCCCCTAAACTAACTCTATTAAAAAACCTTACACCTATGAAAAAAACTATTAAGCTCTATTTAGCTATGGAGAGTTATCTTGTAGCAAAAGGATTTGATAGCCATATCAATTCAAGCTTAAAAGACGAAAACTACGAAATTGAATCTTTAATCGTCAATGAAAAAGAAGATTTATCCGAAATTTCATTTGCCGAAATCCCAGAAACACAAAACATTTTAATTTTTGACTGCTCGCTTATCAAAGCACAAAACAAATTGTTTATCTATAATTTGTTGAAGTCATATCAAAAACTCAAAGTCATAGTCTTGGCCAAAACTTTTGATTATTCTGAAATTAAAATGTTATTCAATATTGGTATTATGGGAGTAATTGATGAGAAAATTTCACCCAATGACTTCTTAAATGTTTTTCAAACTGTACTCAATGGCGGAAAAGCAACATCTGCCGCTATAAAAAACAATATTATAGAAAAGTACTGCCAAAAAGAAAAAATTGAAATCAATCAAAATTTCCAATACGAAGAAGTAAATTATGCTCGGGAAATTTTTTCATTAACCGAAAGAGAAAAAGAAGTCTTGAACCTGATTTGCAATGGCAAAAATACAAGGGAAATTTCTGAACAACTATTTATTAGCACTCATACCGCTGAAACTCACAGAAGACACCTATTAGGAAAATTAGACGTGAAAAATACAGCTGAAATGGTGAAAATAGCTGTGTTGAATAAATTAATACCTATCAATTAAAAAAAATAAACTAAAAAAAATCCGTCTTAAATATTAAGACGGATTTTTTTATATTCATTCCGATACTTATAAAGTACCTCTTTTCTCTTGTTCTCTTTCAATCGACTCAAATAAAGCCTTGAAGTTTCCAGCACCAAATCCTCTTGCACCCATTCTTTGAATGATTTCATAGAATAGAGTAGGACGATCCTCAACTGGTTTGGTGAAAATCTGAAGTAAATAACCTTCCTCATCAGCATCAATCATAATACCTAATTTCTGTAGTTCATTGATGTCTTCTTTAAATTTATGCATATGATCCTTTAAACGATCCGGAATTGCATCATAATACGCTTGAGGTGGCTGTGATAAAAATTCTACTCCACGTGATTTCAAATCAGCAACTGTCTGTATGATATCATCTGTAGCTACTGCAATGTGCTGTACGCCTTCACCTTCATAGAAATCTAAATATTCTTCAACTTGAGATTTCTTTTTACCTTCCGCTGGCTCGTTGATAGGGAACTTAATTCTTCCATTATCATTCGCCATAACTTTTGACATCAATGCTGAATATTCAGTATGAATTTGCTTATCATCAAATGACAAGAAGTTTACAAAGCCCATTACATCTTCAAACCATTTTACCCAAACATTCATCTGATTCCAACCAACATTACCAACCATATGGTCAATGTATTTTAATCCAACAGGCGATGGGTTATAATCTGATTCCCATTTTTCATAACCTGGCATGAAAATTCCATTGTAGTTCTTTCTCTCTGTAAACATAAATACAGTTTCACCATAAGTGTGAATACCCGCTTGGACAATTTCACCATGCTCATCTGAAGTCACCTTAGGTTCCATGAATGATTTCGCACCTCTTTTAGTGGTTTCTTCATAAGCTTTGCGAGCATCCTCAACCCACAATGCAATTACCTTAACTCCATCTCCATGCTTTTTTACATGCTCTCCAATCGGAGATTCTGAATTCAATGCAGTGGTCAAAACCAAACGGATTTTTCCTTGCTTCAATACATAAGAAGCTCGGTCTTGTAATCCAGTTTCCAGGCCAGCATATGCTTCCGATTGAAACCCAAAAGCTGTTTTATAATAGTGTGCCGATTGCTTAGCATTTCCAACATAGAACTCTACATAATCAGTTCCCAAAATTGGTAAAAAATCTTGTGCGCCTTCAAATATTTTCTCTAAGCCAAATTCAACGTTTTTTAATTCTTCTGACATGATTTAATTGTTTTAAATTATATAATTAATATGAAATAAGTATTGCTCGTAGATAATTCAAATTATCTAAATTTCACCACATGGCACGGTGTAATACGGAAAGTAATCTTTGATTGATCATATCTTTCAAATATACAAACAAATATGAATCTGTAAAATTTCTTATTTCGAAAAATGCGATGGAAATGCCTTTTTAGGATTCCAACCTAAAATGTTCAATAAAATCCATGATTTTAAAAAACCGAATCCATAAGCTGTAAATTGTATGAAAGTAGTAACCAAAGATAGTAAACCTACTTTCAAACTTTTGTTTTGAATACTCGATACAATTAAAATTGCAGCAAAATATATCGCATAAATTAAACTCAAAGCATATCCTAAACCAATTAAAATATCATTCAATCTTCCATTTTGATTAAATAATGGAAACTGTAAAACAATTAAAAATGAAATTATCATTCCCAATGAAAACAAGCTTGGAAACCAAAAAGTTAAACTATTGTATTTGGGATGTCGTTGATTCAAAATTGGCCGAGCAACACCAAAATTATATACTTGCCTGAAAAATTTCTTTAATGAACTTCTTCTTTTATGGTAAACCTTGGCTTCATATATCAATTGAGTTTCAAATCCATTTTCCCAAAGCGTCATACTTAAATCTGGATCTTCACCTATCCTTAATTCACCAAATCCATTCGTTTTCTCAAACGCTTTCTTACTGATTCCCATATTGAAACTTCTGGGCTGAAATTTAGTCACGCTTTTTTTTCTACCACGAATTCCTCCGGTAGTCAATACAGAAGTCATTGAAAAGGATATGGCTTTTTGTAAACTTGAAAAATTTTTACTCGAATCATCCGGTCCTCCAAATGCATCCGTATAATTTTCATTCAAACGATTCCTTACAATTTCAATATAATTTTCAGGAACTATGGTGTCAGAATCCAAAAAAATAAAATAATTCCCATGGGCACGCTTCATTCCGAAATTCCTTGTTAAAGCTGGGCCTGAATTTTCCTTGAAATAATACTTTATATCTAATTTATTTTTAAAACTATCAACCACTGCAGAAAGTGGAGTAGGAGAACCATCATCTATCACCAAGACTTCGAATGCTGAATCCGTTTGTTGAGTCAAACTATTCAACAATTCCTTCAACTCTTCCTCGCGTTCATAAATTGCTATTATAATTGAAAAATGAAGTGGTTCCAAAATTTAAATTTCCAACAAATTAACTCGAAATTTAATCAGTAAACAATTAAAACTAAAATTTGAATCAAATTCTATTCATAAAAAAAATCAATTGATAAGAACTAAATCCTCTCAATTGATTTTTTTAAATATTTTCTAATAGATTTTACTCAATTATTTTTTCAAACTGATTTCCAATTCATCCAATTGACTTTGATCAATAGGCGAAGGAGCATCAATCATAATATCTCTACCTGAATTGTTTTTAGGGAAAGCGATGTAATCTCTAATCGTTTCACTTCCATCTAAAATAGAAACCAATCGGTCAAAACCAAAAGCCAAACCACCATGTGGAGGCGCTCCATATTGGAAAGCATTCATCAAGAAACCGAATTGTTCTTCAGCTTCTTCTTTGGTAAATCCTAAAAGTTCGAACATTTGAGCTTGAAGTTTTTGATCGTGAATTCTAATCGATCCACCACCGATTTCATTTCCATTCAAAACCATATCATAAGCATTGGCACGAACTTCTCCTGGATTGGTTTTCAATTTATCGATGTCCTCAGGTTTAGGCGCAGTAAATGGATGATGCATCGCATACCATCTATTGGTTTCCTCATCCCATTCCAACAATGGAAAATCTACTACCCACAATGGTGCAAATTCATCAGGTTTTCTTAAACCTAACCTTTCGGCCAACTCCATTCTAAGCTCGCTCAATTGTCCACGAACTTCATCGGCATCTCCAGCCATGATCAACATCAAATCATCTTTCTGAGCACCCATTCTCTCAGCAACTTCAGCAAAATCTTCTTGAGAATAGAATTTATCGGCTGAAGATTTGAACTTTCCATCGCCTTCAACTCTTACCCAAACAAACCCTCTCGCACCTATTTGAGGTCTTTGAACCCATTCCAATAAACGATCGATGTCTTTTCTACTGTATGAATTCAAAGTTGGAGCAGAGATTCCTACTACTAATTCTTCTTTATCAAAAACCATAAAATCCTTGCCTTGAAGTAAATCATTTAATTCATGAAACTCCATCCCAAAACGAATGTCTGGTTTGTCGTTTCCATATCTTCTCATGGCTTCTTCGTAAGTAATTCTTGGAAATTCATCAATTTCTACACCGTGAACTGATTTCAATAATTTCTTTACCAAACCTTCAAAAATATTCAAGATGTCTTCTTGTTCGACAAAAGCCATTTCACAATCAATTTGTGTAAACTCTGGTTGTCTATCGGCTCTTAAATCCTCATCTCTAAAACACTTTACGATTTGAAAATATTTATCCATACCTCCCACCATTAATAATTGTTTGAAGGTTTGAGGCGATTGAGGAAGTGCATAGAATTGACCTGGATTCATTCTCGAAGGAACCACGAAATCTCGTGCTCCTTCTGGTGTAGATTTAATCAAAACAGGTGTTTCTACTTCTATAAAATCTCTTTCAGAAAGATAATTTCTTACTTCTTGAGCTATTTTATGTCTAAAAATTAATTTGTCTTTTACCGGATTTCTTCTGATATCCAAATAGCGGTATTGCATTCTCAATTCTTCACCACCATCAGTTTCATTTTCGATGGTAAAAGGAGGTAGCTTGGATTCGTTGAGAATTTCAAGAGATTCAACTAAAATCTCAATATCTCCTGTAGGAATATTTTTATTTTTAGATTCTCTTTCGATTACGGTACCACTGATTTTTATGACAAACTCTCTACCTAATTTTTGTGCAGTTTCAAACAAAGCTTTATCAGAGCGTTGCTCATCTAAGATTAATTGGGTTACACCATATCTATCGCGTAAATCTATCCAAATCATGAAACCTTTGTCTCGGATGACGGATACCCAACCACTTAATGTAACTTTCTCGTTTAAATTATCTAAATTTAATTCTCCACAAGTATGTGTTCTGAACATTTCTTAAAAATTTGATTGCAAAGTTAACCTTTAGAAATCAGAAGAGGCAAAGAAGATGTGAGATTTTTTAAACTTTTGAAACATATTTTTTGAAATTCTTAGACTTAAAACTTTAAAATGTTTATTT
>DEQC01000058.1:55972-77692 GCA_002359055.1 Flavobacteriales bacterium UBA3376
CACGCTACCTTGAGGTGGTAGTGTTCGCAAGGACGTGCTGGTTCGACTCCAGTCGTGAGCACTTTGAAAACCAATGATTTAATACAAATCATTGGTTTTTTATTTCAACTCAATTTTACTCAACAATCTGATATTTTTATGGGTCAAACTTAACATCCACTTCAATAATTCATAGACGAAATGAGCTTCCTCAATCTTTAAAGACTTTTCTACTTTATCATCCAATAAATCCAATTGAACAATTTCTTTGAAATCGTCTCCATAAGTAGATTCTAAAATTTCCGTAGAATCTGTAGCTTTGAATTCAGTACTTTGATTGACGACTAAACTTTCAGCTATCGACAAATTCTGTTGAATATATTTTATGATTTTATTGAAATTACTCGAAGCAGGAGTTGTCGGATTGTTCATCGTATAAGTTCCCAAAGACGCAGTTGCCACCAAAAACGTATTGTTCAACATGGCAATTTCATAAATTTTCTCTAAATCTTTTTGTTGTGTTTTCGGCTCTTGTGCCATTCTTTGGAAAGAAGCACTCAAATCAGACATTGCCAAAAACGCCTTTTTTCTCGACAATTTATAGGCTTCACTTGGTTCACCATTGACTGTGTTATAATATTTGGCAACTTCTTTCAAATATTCTTTATTAGCTTTTATACTTTCGAGCAGAGTAAATTCGAAACTCTTCATTTCCCAAGCCGGCCACAACAATATATTTCCGACAATTGCCAAAGCAGTTGCAATGACTGTATCGATGATTCTAAATTGAATCACACTGAAAATATCGGGCACAAATAAAGTATAAATAAAAATCACATTGAGCGTGATGAATGCTGCTGCTGATTTGTAGTTTTTCTGAATCATCGCAAGCGATAAAATGAAACTTATAATTGCCAATAAAGCATAAATCACTACATTGTTTATCAATAAAATAATTACAATAGCTATTGCACTTCCAATCAGTGTTCCTATGGTTCTTTCTTGTGAACGAGTTTTGGTCAATCCATAAGCGGGACGCATTATTACAACCAATGTCAATAAAATCCAATAGGAATTTTGTAAATCAAAAATGTATCCGATGATATATCCAACGATGGTTACAACTGCTATTCTTAATGAATGTCTAAAAATAGATGAATCGAAGTTGAAGTTTTCTATCAATAAATTGACATTGTAATCAGGTTGAGTAACAAAATTGATCAGTTCTTTTTTTCTTAATTTGTTGAGTTCTTTTTGATTTTTATTCTGTAACAACCATTTGATTTTTTTGATTTTGCTCACTTGATGTTTTTGATATTTAAATAAGTTTTTAAGCATCAGCAAATCGCTATCAAATGGATTATTTGTGATTTTTTCAAAATCGTTGATTAAATTTTCTATTGTTTTCAGCCTTTTGTCTAATCGTTTATTTCCTTTGATTTTTAAAGGACTTGAAAGTTGTTTAGAAATTTGATTCAATTGTTTACTCATTTCAAATATTAATTTTTGAAACGCAAACATTTGCTCTGTATGTTGACTGAATAATTTATCGGTTTTTTCATAATCAATCGGAGAAGCAATGGCTAATTCCAGCATTTCTATCAACTCTATAAAAACCAATAATTTTCTGTCTTGATAATTTGATGTTCCAAAACCTCTTCTGTTGAGTATCAATAATTCTCTTAAAACTTCATGTTCATTTGATAATTCAACTTGAATTTCGAATAATTTTTTGGATAATTCGACTCTATCATTTTGTTGGTTAACTAATTTTCCTCTGATTTCTATAAATTTTGCTGTGAGCCGAAATGCTTTTGCTAAAGTTTTTTCAATTGGCGTTTTTCTGAACAATAAATGACTCAAAACAGCAATGCATATATACCAAATTCCTCCAACACCTATCAATAATGCAATTATATGTGCAGGTAAATCCAAACTTCCAAATTTGGATGAACTCACAACCAAAGCAAATAATCCTGAAAAACTGATCAATGAAGCTCGGAAACCGAAAATTGACAAATAGGAAATCGCAAACATCAAAATACCTAACATCGGCAAAAAGAACCAAAGATTCGAATTTAAATATCCACCGATCAAAGTCACAAACATCGCGAGTATGCTGGACAATAAAATTCCTGTCAATTTCAGTCGAATGCTACCGTTGACGTCACTTGGTGATGCAAGAAAAGCTCCCAAAGTTATTGGAATGAAATATTCCAAAAGATCTAATCTAAAGCCAATAGCAATAGGAGTGATCAACGCAAAACAAACCATCACTGGGCCAGAAAAATCTGTTTCTCTGACAAATTCAATGAGTTGATTGAAAGTATTTTTGAATAAGATTTTAAATTTTAAGAAAATGTTTGACACTAAATATATTTAAGGAATCACAAAGATAGTATGCTTTGTACAAAATAATTAATTAAAGTAAAGGAGAAAATAAACCACTGACTTTCTCAGCCAATTTGATATATTTTGATCGGTTCTGCCATCTTATTTTATCGATTGGAGATGAATCTTTCAAATCCTCATAAAAATTATCCCTCAATTCATTAGAAATATCCTTGTCATAAACTATCGCATTGACTTCAAAATTCAAATCAAAACTTCTAATATCCATATTAGCAGTACCTATGATTGAGATTTCATTGTCGATGACCATGGTTTTAGAATGTACAAAACCTTTTTCGTAGAGATAAATTTCTACTCCAGCTTTCAATAATTTAGTAAAATAAGATCGACTGGCAAAGTTTACGAATTTAGAATCTGAAACTTTGGGTACCAATAATTTTGTTTTCACACCACTTATTGCAGCAATGATAAGACTATCGCTTAAACCATCACTTGGAATGAAATAAGGTGTGGTAATAAGTATTTCATTTTGTGCTGTAGTAATTGCTTTGCAAATGGATTGAAGAATCAAAGGTGCCTTAGAGTCAGGACCACTCGCAACGATTTGCACAACTTTATTATCTTTTTCCGAATTATTATTATTTGAATCGAGATAATCCATTGATGGGAAATATTCTGAATTGGGTTGGATTTTTTCTTTTGAACAATAATTCCAATCCACTAAAAATATATACTGTAAATTCATTACAGCAGGACCAATGATTTTTAGGTGAGTATCTCGCCAATACAATTTTTTATGGTCTTGATTATTGATGTATTTTTCACAAACATTTATTCCACCAACAAAACCAATTTCTCCATCGATTACTATAATTTTTCTGTGATTTCTATAATTCAATCGATTGGCAAGAGCAATGATTTTAATTTTATAAAAAGGATAAACATCAACTCCTGTCGCGCGCATTTTTTTGAGTTGTTTATTTTTAATCCCTCTACTTCCAAAATCATCATAAATGAATCTTACTTTAAGTCCATCTTTAGCTCTTTGAATCAACAAATCGATGATCAAATTACCGATTTCATCATTTTCGAAAATATAATATTCAATATGAATATGGTTTTTAGCATTTTTAATTGCTTCGATCACTTCAGGAAATTTCTCTTCTCCATTTTTCAACAATTGAACGGAGTTATTTTTCATAAGAGGAAAGAATTTTTGGTTCAAAACGAGTTTACTCAATCTCGAATATTTTGGGAAAAGTGGATTGAATTCTTTAAAAATTCGATTTTGACTATCTTTCAATTGACTCATCAAATCATTTTCAAACGCTTCATCAAAAAGGCTTTTACTATAAATCGTTCGTTTTCGATAGTTAATACCAAATGAGAAATAAAAAAGAATTCCGAAAACAGGAACGAAAATCGTAAAAAGTATATAAGCCAAAGTTTTGGTGGTGCTTTCTGTATCATAAATAATTTTAATACACACTAAAATTACGATGAATGCGTAAGCGATTTCAGCAATTAAAATCCAATTCATAGAAAACCGTTTAAGTTTCTGTTTAAATTTACTACAGTAATTAGTATAAACAAAGCTTTGTTTTGAAACATCATTCAAATAGTCGAAATTTGCCTAAAATTTATTATTGAAATGAAACTTGAAGACTTAGTAAAATCGAGAAGTGCTGGAGTATGTGAACTTACTGGTGAGACAGGTAGTTTAAATTATTATGAAGTTAAACCAACTTCGGGTGATCAGCCAGACAGAGTAATTTTGATTTGCGACAAAGCTTTGGCTCAAATTGAAAAAAGGGAAGAACAAGACAGTTCTTATTGGGAAAAACATCTTCCCACCGCGATGTGGAGTGAAGTTCCAGGTGTTCAAGTAGTTTCATGGAGAATGTTGAATCGATTCAAAACTGAGTCTTGGGCAGTAGAAGCTTTGGATATGATGTATCTGGATGAAGAAACTTTGGAATGGGCGAAAGCTTCAGGTGATCATTTGGGCGATGGAAATGTTGTTTTGCACAAGGATTCTAATGGGAATATCTTACAAAATGGTGATACGGTAACTTTAATTAAGGATTTGAATGTTAGCGGATCTTCATTGGTAGCTAAAATAGGTACAGCGGTTAGAAATATCAGATTGGTTCCTGACAATACCGAGCAAATAGAAGGGAAGGTGGATGGTCAATCAATTGTAATTCTGACGAAATTTGTTAAAAAATCGAGTTAAATTTAATTATATAGCTATAAATAATTCATAAATAACAAACTAATGATTTGATAAATATCATATTTTGATTACATTTGGTAATAATAACCTATAAAATCATATTACAATGAAAAAATTAGTAGCAATAGTAGCTTTAGCAGCAGCACCAGTTTTGTTTGCTCAAGAAAAGAAACTTTCTAATGCAACAAAGTCTGAAGTTTCAAAAGTTGAACAAGAAAAAATGAAAGCTGATGCAGAGAGAAAAGCTGAAATTAATAATGTTAGAACTTTAAAAAATGAAAAATCTTCTTTAGAAGAGAGAAAAGCTGAAGCCGAAAAAATGAAAAAAGCAGCTGCTGAAAGAAGAGCTCAAATCAAAAAGGAGAATAAAAACAATAAAGGCACTAAAGCGAACCTTCAGTCTAAAAGTGTCAAATAATAACAAATAAACTTTTATAAAAAAAAAGACTCTAATTTGAAATTAGAGTCTTTTTTGTTATTTAGAAATTTGACTTATTGCAAAGAATTTTCGATTTGAATCATTCTTTCTTCATCGGCAGTCATACCAGCTGCAGCGTAAGCTTGTCTAAGCATTCTCGCATATTCAAGATTGGTTTTTTCCAAATTAAATGCTTTCTCTAAATATGGTATAACTTCTTTATACATGTTTTTACGCTTTTCAGTGTACTCTTTATAAACCTCTCTTTCTTTGGCTGAGCTTCCTAAATTACTATTGATTTTTTCAATATAATCTTTGTCAGCTTTAACTTTGATCAAAGCAATATTGGTATAAGCAGATTTGTAATTCGGGTCAGCATCAATTGCCTTTTCAAAATATTCTAAAGCTTGATCATCTTGATCCATTTCCATATAAACAACACCTATATTAAAATAGTTCGTTGGATTTTTAGGATCGAGTCTTGCACTTTCTTTCAATTTATTCAAGAACATATCTTGTTGACCTGAAAAGTGATAAACGTTTCCAATTAAAGTTTGAATTTCAGTATCATTTGGATATTTAGCTGAGATTTTCTCCACTACATCATCATATTCTTTCAACGCGGCTAAAGCATCTAAAGCATAAGTATAAAGATTTTTTTCAATCGAAGGAGTTTTAACTTCTTGGATATTAGTTACAATACCTAAAGTTTCTTGTGTTTTTGCTTCAGCTCTTGTATTGAAAGTTACTGTTTGACCAGTTTCAACTACGGTAGCATTCCAAGTTGTAGATTCACCCGTATAATTTTCGTCGATCAATTCTTTATAAATATCGAATGCTTCTCGAGGTTTATTAGCTTTGTGATAGCTCAATGCAGCATTGTATTTAAATAAACCACCATCACTTCCAATAGCTTCCACTAAATAAGAAGCTTCCAAAAACTTTTCACCTGCAGTAACATCATTACCCGATTGAGCAGCGTTACTTGCTTGTGTAAGTGTACCTTCAGCTCTTTTCAACAATTCAGCTTGAATGCTGTCCAAGTAATTTGGTCTAAGGTTTTCAGATTTAACTTTCGTATAATTTCCTTTTGCAGATTGAGCTTCAGCTTCCTGTTGTGTGAAAAAATACTCGGTTTCTTTGGTATCTCTATTTCTGATAGAGTAAACAGTACCGGTTTCGTATTTTTTCATTTCGTTAAAATGCTTTGCAGCTTCAATTGATTCACCATTGACCAAAGCCAATTGACCTGCTAGGTAATAGTAAGTTGCTTTTGATTTTGGGCTGATGGTATTTGAATTGATTTGATTAGCTACTTTATCTAATTCTGCTTGAGCACCCATTAGGTTATTTGCTTGATAAGCAGAAAGAGCATTATCAATTTCTTTTTCTTGAGCAAACACACCACTTAAAAGCAGTACACTTGCTGCTGTTAAAAATATTTTTTTCATAATATTTATTCGTTTGATTCTGAATCTAATTTATTGTTTTCTTCTGAATTATTATCAATATCTATTTGATTTTCATTTGCATTCAATTCATTATCGATGTTTTCATCGGTCAACTCCTCATCAACTTCATCCATAGAAACTTTTGCAACTGCAGCTATTTCATCATCTTTTCTCAAATTGATGATACGAACACCTTGAGTTGCTCTTCCCATGACACGCATTTCATGAACAGCAGTTCTGATTGCTACACCTGATTTATTGATAACCATCAGATGATCGGTATCTTTTACAGATTTAATTGCAATTAGTTTACCAGTTTTTTCAGTGATATTTAGTGTATTTACACCTTTACCACCACGGTTTGTCATTCGATAATCGTCAACTTTACTACGTTTTCCGTAACCTTTTTCAGAAACAACTAAAATGGTTTCATTTTCAACATCTTCAACAATTACCATTCCTATCACTTCGTTGTCCTCACCATCTAAGTTAATTCCTCTAACTCCAGAAGCTGTTCTACCCATAGGTCTAACTTTTTCGTCTTCAAATCGAATGGCTTTACCTTCTTTGGAAGCAATCATAATTTGGCTTTTACCATCGGTTAATTTAGCTTCAAGCAATTGATCACCTTCTCGAATAGTAATAGCATTGATACCATTGACACGTGGTCTCGAATAAGCTTCCAATGAAGTTTTCTTCACTATACCTTTTTTGGTCACCATGATAACATAATTGTTATTGACGTAATCTTCGTCTTTCAAATCATAGGTGTGAATATAAGCTCTGACTTTGTCGTCTTGGTCAATGTTGATAAGATTTTGAATCGCTCTACCTTTAGAAGTTTTAGAACCTTCAGGTATTTCAAATACTCTCATCCAATAACATTTTCCTTTTTCAGTGAAGAACAACATGTATTGATGGCTGTTTGCAACGACCATATATTCCAAGAAATCTTCATCACGAGTGGTTGCACCTCTGTTTCCGATACCACCTCTTGACTGTTTTCTATATTCTGTTAATGGAGTACGTTTGATATATCCAGCATGGCTGATGGTCAAAACCATTTCTTCATCTGGAATCAAATCTTCGATGTTCATATCACCACCTGCATAGTTGATTTCAGAACGTCTTTCGTCGCCATACTTTTCTTTGATTTCTTCTAATTCCTCCTTGATGATTGACATTCTCAAATCTTCATTACTCAAAACTTCTTTTAAGTATTCGATGGTTTTCATCAATTCTTCATACTCCGTTCTGATTTTGTCAATTTCAAGACCTGTTAAAGTTCTTAAACGAAGTTCGAGTATCGCTCTTGCTTGAATTTCACTCAAATCAAAAGCTTCGATCAAGCCATTTCTCGCTTCATCTGGAGTTGGGCTTTCACGTATAATTTTTATCGCTCTATCTAAATCATCTTGAGTTCCGATAACTTTCATGTAACCTTCCAAGATGTGAGCTCTTTCTTCTGCTTTTCTTAACTCAAATTGAGTACGTCTGACAACTACATCATGTCTATGATTGACGAAATGCAAGATGAGATCTTTCAAGTTGAGTTGCTCAGGTCTTCCATTGACAAGTGCAATGTTGTTGACACTGAATGAGGATTGTAGGGCTGTATGTTTAAACAAGAGATTTAAGACGATATTTGGAATAGCATCCATTCTCAAAATGTAAACGATACGCATTCCATTTCTATCGGATTCGTCTCTAATCTCAGCGATTCCTTCGAGTTTACCTTCTTTGATCAAATCAGCCGTTTTAGCAATCATATCCGCTTTATTTACCAAATAAGGGATTTCAGTTACAATAATTGCTTCACGACCATTGACTGTTTCGAAATGAGTTTTCCCTCGAATTACAATTCTACCACGACCGGTTTCAAAGGCTTCTTTTACACCGCTGTATCCATAAATCACACCACCTGTTGGAAAATCTGGCGCTTTGATATATTGAGTCAACTCTTCTATGGTAATATCGTTATTGTCAATATATGCAACTGTTCCGTCAATTACTTCAGTAAGGTTATGAGGAGCCATGTTGGTAGCCATACCAACTGCAATACCCGAAGCACCATTGACCAATAAATTAGGAATTCTGGTTGGAAGAACTTTTGGCTCTTCTAAGCTATCGTCAAAATTCAATTGTAAATCAACTGTTTCCTTATCGATGTCGGATAGCATTTCTTCAGAAATTTTCTGAAGTCTTGCTTCAGTATAACGCATAGCTGCTGGCGGGTCACCATCGATAGAACCATAGTTACCTTGTCCATCGACCATCATGTATCGAAGTGACCAAGGCTGTGCCATACGCACCATAGTATCATAAACTGAAAGATCTCCGTGTGGGTGAAATTTACCTAAAACTTCTCCAACAATACGAGCCGACTTTTTATGCGGCCTGTTGGACATTACACCCAATTCATACATTCCAAATAATACGCGTCTATGTACGGGTTTCAAACCATCACGAACGTCTGGTAATGCACGTGATACAATAACCGACATCGAATAGTCGATGTAAGCCGATTTCATTTCATCCTCAATATTAATTGGGATCAACTTTTCTCCATCATTCGTCATTTAATCTAATTTTTAATTAGTCATTATTTCAAAATTTATCGCTGAAATAATGTTAGTTGTTTTATTATTTTGTAACAATTTAATGTTAGCTAAATCTTTATTTATACGTGTTTATAGAATTTTTCTCTGAAAAAATATTAAACATGCTAAAATATAAACTTTATGTCGTTTTTTAAGCATCAAAAAGCTATAGTTTTCAACAAAAATCAAGTTAAATTGTGGATATAATTTAGTTCTTCAATCAACTGATTCTTGTGATTTAAATTTTTATTTACGTTTGGTTTTTAAATTTAATTTTAGTCCGATTGAAAAAGTAAACCAAAATCCCTGTGATTATAAAAAGTACACCTAAAATATAATCGTATCTGATGAACATCAATAATAATCCGATTAAGATTAAACCGACGATAATTAAAGATAAAAACACGCTTTCTAAAGCATCTGTTTTCGTTTGAGAAATAGTCCTTTTTCTTATTGCTTTTTGATGTCTTTCCCAATTGATTGAACTATTTTTTTCTTCTTCCTCCAAAAGTGATTGATATATTATTGAATGAGATTTGAAATTTTCATTGTAACCAATTGCTCTGAACGAAACAGGTTCTCTTTGATAACGCAATTCTTTTTTTCGATCAGTGTGAAAACTTTTTACATCCTTCATTAAATCTTCCAAGGATACATACAAATCCTTTAACTCAAAAAAATTGATTTCAAAATCAGATGTTTTGTCCACATTTTCCTTTATAAAATTCAAAAAATCTATTCTCAACTTCTTTTTATCATCTTTTTCTGAGGTAAACAATTTTGATTTTATCTCTAAATTTCGGATGGCTTTTTCAACTGGAATGATCAAATGAGCATCAGCATTGTTTTGATTTCTACTCAAGCCTTCAAGTATTTTATTTTCTTGATTTTCAATCAAATCCAAATCATACATTTCTTGCCATAAAAATGGAATTTGAACAGTGAATTGAAAGCTTTCATCTTCTAATTTTTTATTTTTATAGTATAAATAAACTGAATGAGACATTCTAACATAAAATTGTTTGCTAAGGGCAATTTAATCAATTAGAACTACTTAAACTAAGCTAAAACTCAATATATTTGATATTTTAACAACAATTATACTTTTTAAGTTTTGTTTGACTTTTAAAACTTTTTAGATGAATAAACCCATACATAATTTTTTCGCAAATGATCATAAAAGAATTGATTCTATTTTAGAAAAAGCCATTGAAAATCCTGAGGCTATCGATATGGATTTATACAAAAAATTTAGGATTGAATTGTTGACACATATAAAAATGGAGGAAAAAATTCTTTTTCTAAGCGCACAACGCGCGAACAATAATCAACCTTTACCAATTGCCAAACAATTGCGATTGGAGCATGGAGCGATTACCGCTCTGATGGTGCCTTCGCCCAACAAAGATTTGATAAAAGTTCTGCTTCATGTTTTGGAAAAACACGATTTGAAAGAGGAGGAGACAGGTGGAATGTACGATATGTGTGAAAATTTATTAAAAGATCAAATTTCAACTGTTTTACAAGAATTAGCTGCTGTTACCAAAGTTCCAGTTCAGCCTCATAACGATGCTCCCATAGCATTGGAATCAGCTAAAAGAGCCTTGAATAGAGCTGGATTTGATTATGATGAAATAGTTAATTTGAAATAATTCTTGAAAATTTAAATTTATAAATCTTTTCTATTGAATTTTCTCAACGAGAAATACAAAGGAATGAGTGCCCATAAAGACAATATAAAATAAGTTAGAATCGTTCCTGTTCCTCCTGTAAAACTCTTTTTAAATACTGCTGTAGTTGCTCCCATCAGTGCGGAAACATCCATTTCCATCAGAGAAACAATTCTCACCAAATCCACCGGATTCAATGCACTTAAAACTACGATTAGATTTTCAAGTGGATAATCAAGGAAATCCAGTATTTTCTACTCAAGATTTTATGTGGGAATTATTTCCTGATATGAAATCAGGACAATTAACCGATGAATCCGGAAATTCATCAGTTTTCTTTCAGGTCATTGATTAATCAAAATTTTAATTAAAATCTATAAAAAAACCGCCAATATTGCTAAAGGCGGTTTCTATTTGATTTTATAAAATTCTTATTTTCTAATGAAATTCATCAGAAGAATTTTCCCTTGGTACAATTTCAATTCTCTCCCGCTGATTTCATAATTATCGACCAAAGTCAATAAATCTGTAAATGCTTCTTCAACTTCCATTTCTGGACAGGCCATCATGGTCGATAGAATTTCTCCAAATTCCATTTTTTCAGGCGTCAGATTTACATTTGTGGAATATTGATTACATCCACCAAAACCAAAGGCTTTGATACCATCTGCTTTATAAAAGCTAAGGCTAACTTCCTGACCGTTGTAACTGACAACCGTTCCATTTTCGTCCTGAAGTAACCAAGTGCTCGTCGTTATGATTCTTTCTGCTTCTTCAAAGCTTCCTACACTTGAACTCATGGTAGAACATGACATCAAAAAAACACTTAGAATCACTGCAAAGACTGATTTTTTCATAATTTAAATTCTTAGTTTCTTAATTCCGCATTGAAATTAGTCTTAAAGTTATAAATTAATTTGTTCATAACCTCTTCAATTTCGACTTCACTTAATGTTTTTCTGTCATTTTGTAATAAGAAACTCATAGCATACGACTTTTTCCCACTCGGTAATTTATCTCCTTCATAAACATCAAACAGCTGCATAGACCTGAGTTCTTCAATTCCTAATTGCTGACAGGATTCGTACAATTCTTTGTATTGAATCTCTTGTTCGATCAATAATGCCAAATCTCTTTTAACAGCTGGGAATTTAGTAATTTCTTTGAATTTAAAATTAAAATTCATTGCAAAATTTAAAACCTCATCCCAATTGATTTCAGAAATATACACCTTTTGGTCGATGTCCAATTGCTTCAAAAGGGAATCAGCTACAACTCCTAATTTTGCCAATTCTAAATCATTGTGTTTCAAAACCAATGCATCCGAAAAGTTTGGATCTGAAATAGCTTCTTCTTTGAGGTCTGCAATCCCAAGTCTATTCAAAACTTGAACAACAACTCCTTTCAAAGTGAAGAAATTGGTTGGAGTAGTGGGAGAGGTCCAATTATCAGAAGTTTTATTTCCTGAAATTAAAATGGTCAATTTGTAATTTTCGGTGTATTTCTCTTTGATTTTATTGTAAACTTTACCAAACTCAAATAGTTTGATATTTTTATTTTTTCGATTGATATTGAAAGCCGTATTTTGCAGCAAGCCTGGCAGCATCGATTGACGCATCAATGCTAAATCAGAGCTCAATGGATTCAATAATTTAATCGATGAATTTTCATCGAGTTTAAATGTTTTCTGATCATTTAATTTAATGACAGAATTATTCATCGCTTCATAAAAACCCAAAGAAATCAAGTTTTGAGCAATTGTATTTTCTATCAATTGTTCATCTTTTTCTTGGTGATTTACGATTGAAAATGAAACTTTTTTCGGAGGGCTAATTTTATTGTATCCATAAATCCTCAAAACTTCTTCAATCAAATCGACTTCTCTCAAAACATCTGTTCTGTAAGGAGGAACGTTTACTTCTAAAGTTTCGTTGGATTCAGAGATAATTTTAATATCTAAGAAATTCAAAATTTCTTTGATTTGTTCTCTATGTAATCTTTCACCCAAAAGTTGATCGATTTTATGATACCTTAAAATCATTGTGGCATCTTCGATTGGATTTGGATAAAAATCGGTGATTTCACCTACCACTTTTGCATCGGCATATTTCATCAACAATAAAGCTGCTTTTTTCAAAGCGATCAAAGCCATATTTGGGTCAACACCTCTTTCAAATCTAAATGAAGAATCTGTATTCAATCCATGAGATTTTGCAGCTTTTCTTACTGCAACTGGATCAAAGTATGCACTTTCTAAAAATATTTTTGTTGTAGTTTGAGTTACACCTGAATTCAATCCACCATAAACTCCAGCCATGCACATACCTTCTTTTGTATCGCATATCATCAATTCATGACCTTCTAAAGTATATTCAACTTCATCAAGTGCTTTGAATTTTGTACCCTTTGGCAATTTTTGAACCATGATTTTATTGCCATTGATTTTATCAGCATCAAATGCATGAAGAGGTTGTCCCAAATCATGTAAAATGAAATTTGTGATATCGACCACATTATTGGTGGGGTTGATATCAATTGCTTTCAATCGTTCTTGAAGCCAATCAGGTGATTCTTTAACTTTTATATTTTCAAAATAGAGACCCGCGTAGCGCTTTGCCAATTCTGGTTCTTTGATTTCAATTTCTATTGGACAATTTCCATTGTGTTCCAATTCATCAAATTCCTTTGTATCGATTGGATTCAATGAAGTTTTAACATTGAGAACGTTCAAAGCCGCGTTCAGATCTCTTGCAACTCCATAATGGCTCATAGCATCTGAGCGATTGGGAGTCAATCCGATTTCAATCTGAACATCAGAATTGGTATTGTTATCGATCAATTCACTCAAAGGCGTTCCCAATTTATAGGAAGGTTCTAAAACCCAAATTCCTTCGTTGTTTTCGCTCACACCAAGTTCAGCTTCCGAACAAATCATACCGAAAGATTCGGTACCTCTCAATTTAGCTTTTTTGATTTTGAAACTACCACCATCTGGCGTTGGAAGTTCACTTCCTATGGTAGCTACAGCGACTTTTTGTTCTTCTGCGATATTGGGAGCACCACATACAATTTGCAAATGTTCTCCAGTTCCAACATCCACCATTGCCACTTTCAATTTATCAGCATTGGGGTGTTTATCGACCGAAATCACTTTTCCGACAACTACGCCTTCTAAATTATTTTTCGCACTTCCTTTTTCTTCAAGACCTTCTACCTCTAAACCGGTATTGGTCAAAATTTCACTTACTTTTTGGACTTCCAGATCAGTTTTTATATGAGTTGAAAGCCAATTATATGATATTTTCATAAATAATTTTACTCGTATTTGACTTAAAAACAGTGGATAAAAAATCCTTTATTTCAGTCAGCACTATGCATTTAACATTACTGGCATCACCAACATCAGAATATCTTCACCATCTTCTAATCCATCCACTGGTCTGATGATTCCTGCTCTGCTTGGTTCAGACATTTCAAGTGTGATATCATCTGATTCTAAATTGTTTAAAATCTCAATTAAAAACTTAGAATTGAAACCAATTTGCATATCTGATCCGTTATAATCACATGGCAATCTCTCTTCAGCTTTACTTGAAAAATCAACATCTTCTGCATTGATAGTCAAAGAGCTTCCTGACAATTTCAATCGAACTTGATTGGTGGTTTTGTTAGAGAAAATTGCAACACGTCTTAGCGATGTCAAGAATAAATTTCTGTTGATCGTCAAAACATTTGGATTTTCTTTCGGAATTACCGCTTCATAGTTTGGATATTTTCCGTCGATCAAACGACAAGTCAAAATAATGTTTTGGAAAGTAAAGCGGGTATTGGTTTCATTGTATTCAACATTAACGTCATCATTTGAACCTGATAAAATATTTCTCAATAAGTTCAAAGGTTTTTTAGGCATTATGTATTCTGCTTCAACCTCAGAGTTCAAATCTGTACGTGTATATTTAACCAATCGATGAGCATCAGTGGCTACAAAACGGAAGTTATCTGTTCCTGCTTGGAAAAACACTCCTGTCATTACAGGTCTCAACTCATCATTACCCGTTGCAAAAATTGTTTTAGAAATTGCTTCTGACAAAACTCCTGCTTTGAGTTGAGTTACATTTGCATCTTGAATATCAGGTGTTTGCGGATATTCTTCAGCAGCTTCTAAAGCGATTTGATAATTACCTTGTTCAGAGACAATTTCCATCAAATTTTCTTCTTTTTGAATAAAAGTCAATGGTTGTTCTGGAAAAGTCTTTAAAGTATCGGCAAGAATTTTCGATGGAATTGCAATTTTTGATGAATCGGTAGATTCAACTTCCAAGGTGGTAGAAATTGTAGTTTCTAAATCTGAACCTGTGATTTTTAATTGGTTACCATCTAATTCGAATAAAAAATTATCTAAAATCGGTAAAGTATTATTGGTATTAATCACCCCACTGATTAGGTTGACGTTTTTCAATAAGTTACTGCTTGATACAATGAATTTCATATGGATATATATTATCTTAATAAAGAGACAAAAATAAGTCTTTTAGAGAGAAAACATATAATTTAAACGAAAATATATCAACAAGTTTTCCTATTGAATGGAGTTTTGTAAATTGCGAATTCTAAATAAAACTTTTATGAGACTATTTTTTATAATTCTAACTACTTTTTTAATCTACTCTTGTAGTTCTCAAAAGGAATTGAGCGAGAACAGCAAAGAAGTGCAAATCATTGAAGAATCTAATATGGATCCAAATTTAAAAGGAAAATGGGTGTTGGAATATATGTCACCTGTCGATGGAAAAAATGTTCAACAATTGTATAAAATTCAAATGCCTTATTTAACTTTTGTAGATGAAACTAAAGTCGCAGGAAACAATGGTTGCAACAATATCGCAGGAAGCTATACACTTGATGGAAAAAGTATTTCATTTCACACAGATGATTTCAAATCCACTCGAATGTTCTGTCAAGGTGTGAACGAAAATGCTTTTATCGATATACTTAAAACGATCAATAATTATACTTTGATCGAAAATGGTAATAAACTGATGTTGCTAACTACTGATATAGCTTCAATGGTTTTTGTAAAAGCGGAAGAATAAAATTTATTTTTAAAACAAATACAAACATCAAAAGCGAATATTCTTAAGCTTTTGATGTTTTTTTATTCTTTTTACTTCCTTCATAAATTTCATATTGAAGAAAATCGCATTCCAACTTTCCATTAAAAACCTTCAATCTTTTGGAAGGCCTTAAACCAACAAATTTTTTGGCTGTAAGATCTGAAGTGATAAACCATGCCAAAGTGTTTGGATAATTGTTCTTCAAAGTATCTCCAATTTGACTGTATAAAATCTCATTATCACTCTCCAACCTTTGGTTATATGGAGGATTGAAAACAATCAAAACTGGAAACAAATCCTTTTCTGAAGTGAAAAAATCCTGATAGTTTACTGTAATGAATTCCTCTAAACCAGAATTCATAATGTTTTTCTCAGCAATTTCTAATGCATATGTATCAGTTTCGTATCCAACGATTTTACCCGTGAAATCTGAAATTCGCTTAAGTCTTGTTTCTTTGATCTTTTTGAATAATTCTGAATCAAAATCTTTCCAATTTTCAAATCCAAACTTTTTTCTGTGAATTTGTGGAGGAATTTGCGCTGCAATGAAAGCTGCTTCTGTCAAAAATGTTCCTGAACCACACATAGGATCTAAGAAATTCCCTTTGCCATCCCAACCAGCGATTTTCAACAATCCAGCCGCCAAAACTTCATTGATAGGAGCGATGCCATGTTCTAATTTATATCCTCTTTTGTGTAGCGAATCTCCACTGCTATCCAATGATAGAGTGACTTTGTCATGACTGATATACAAGTCAAAAACTATATCAGCATTTTCCTTATCAACATTTGGACGCTTCCCGAAATTCTCCATGAATCTATCCACCAATGCATCTTTTACTTTCAATGAAGCATAATGTGAATGAGTGAAATATTGCGAATAAACCGTTGGATTGATAACAAAGCTTTGGTCAACATCCATATAATTTTCCCATGGAAATTTCTTAAACCTTTGATACAATTGGTGTTCATTTTTTACAGAAAACGAATGTATGGGTTTAATGATTCTAAGTGCAGTCGACAAACTGTAATTCGCTTTGTACATAAAACCTAAATCACCATAGAATTCAACCAATCGATTTTTCACAACTACATTAGCTGCTCCAATAGATTTTAGTTCATCTGACAAAATGTTTTCAAAACCATAAAAGGTTTTGGCTTGCATTAAATAATTCTCCAAATCAATTTTTTTTACAAAAGTAAACTTAAATTATTGATTTCTGACTGATATACTACCTGTGATTTTTCGCCCATCTTCCAATGTGATGATGTACCAATAATCTCCCGAAGCAACATTTCTACCCATATATGTACCATCCCAACGGAAATTAGGATCTATCATTCGATCGACAAACAATTTTCCATATCTATCGAAGATTTTAATGTTGGAATTTGGATAAGCTTCTAAACCTCTAATTTGTAAGAAATCGTTTACTCCGTCACCATTTGGAGAAATATAATTTGGAATTCCTAACACTCCAAATGTTCTCGATTCTGAATAACATCCATACCTCGATTGTACGATAATTTCATGTATTCCTGAAGGAACATCGTGAATGACATTAGAATTGTGCCATGTCAATCCGTTGTTATAACTGTATTTATAAGGTCCAAAACCTCCAGACGCTATAACTTTTATAGTATTTCCTTCGACTACAACATCGAGCACAGTCGGAGCATCATCAAAAACAACTTCTATATCTCTTCTTGCCACACATTCATAATCCGACGATGTAACTTCTAAGGTATAAGTTCCTTCTTCAGTAAATTCAATATGCGTATTGTGACTGATGATATTCCCTTCACTATCATACCAAGTGTAAGTATCAAATTCTTCGAAAAACTCAAAGGTTTTATTTACATCATCTATACAGAAATAAACTTCAGGAGCAATGTCAAAAGTTGGAACTTCCAGAACTGACACATCAAAATCAACTATACCTGCACATCCACCTTCGCCTGAAGCTGCTCTTGCATAAATTGTTTGAGGATTGGATGTGTTTTGGAAATTCGTTGGATCTTGAATTGCATTCACACCATCGATTGCATTTTGGATGGAAGTATAATAACTCACTTCGTAGTTGGTTCCACCCAATGCATTTTCAACTTCAAAATGCCTTTGAGTCAAATCGAAGAAAGCAATTCCATCACTGATTTCATAAGGATCATCACAAACTTCTAATACATCTGGCAAAACTTCATGCTTCAAAACAACATTGAGTTGAATTTCACCAATGCTGAAACAACCGTTTACATTTTCAAATCGTACGTAAACTATTTGACCATTTGAAGTATTTTGGTAATTCACTGGCAATGGGTTTACACCATCAAAAGCCTGGTTAAATGTTAAGTGATAAGAAACATCAAGTCCAGTGGTATTGTTTACAAAATCTGATAAAGCATCTGATAAATTAAAGTTCGCATAACTATCTAAACTACAATTTTCTAATGCAGTCTCACTCTCAATAAGTTCCGGAGCATCCAACATTTCGATGGTAATCGTTTTATAATCCTGACAACTTCCATTTTGATTTCTAACCATCACATAAACTGTGGTCAGAGGAGAAGTAACTTCAAAATTTTGTGGATTGGTAATTTCTGTTCCACCGATTTCCAAGAAATATTGATAGCTCACATTGATACCCGTTGAAACTACTATATTGTTTTGGGTTAAATCAACAATTTCACTGCTATCATTTAAATTATCACAAATTGTAATATTGTCATTTTGAGTTTCAGGGAATTCATTCACCTTTAAGGTCAATTCCTCAATCACCAAACAAGCTTCTTCAGCAGTCGTATCATACATACTTACGTAGATGATTTGTGGATTTGAAATATTGGTGTAATTCTCTGGATCATCTATTTCTTGAGTTAAATTTTCATCTAAATAATAATTGAATTCGATGTTTTCACCTGTTCCGACCAATAAGTTAAATGCTAAATTGGTCAAATCAAATTCAGCAAATCCATCTCCATCGTCATCACATACTTCAGCTTCAAATGGAATATGATCTGGACCTATTGCAACATTTAATTCGATTTCTGCAATGTTGAAACATCCATTTTCATCCATAACTCTTGCATAAACAGTTTGTGGATTAGTCGTATTCGTAAAATCATCTGACAAAGCGTTGTTCACATCACCTTCAAAAGCCTGATCAAAGTTTAAATAATATTGGAATTCAACATTTTCTGTGTTTTGATAAATATCAGTATTTGCATTTGGCAAATGGAAATTTGCAAATCCACTTTCACTACACAACTCTAACTCAGCATCCTCAACCTCTAAGACTGGATTCAAAATAATGGTCAATTCTTTGGTTTCGAAACAATTTTCACTATTGTTTTTTACTGTAACCGTAACAGTAGTAGGAGAGGCAGTTACCAAAAAGTTGGTTGGATCTGCAATTAAATCATTGTTTGCATCGAAATATTCATAAATCACATCGATACCATCAGTTACTACTATATTGTTTTGTGTTAAATCAACGATTTCATTGTTATCGTTTAAATTATCACAAACTGAAATATTATCGTTTTGCAATTCAGGGAATTCATCCACAAATAAAGTTAATTCTTCAACAGATTCACACAAATCACTTGATGAAGTGTCGATGATTTTCACATAAACGATTTGAGGGTTAGAAATATTGGTATAAGCCTCTGGAGAATCGATAGTTTGTGTCAAAGCTTCATCCAAATAATATTCAAATTCAATATTTGCAGCTGGGCCGACCAATAAGTTCACTGCGAAGTTTGTCAAATCAAATTCAGCAAATCCATCTCCATTATCATCGCAAATTTCCGCTTGATAAGGCATATGTTCAGGTCCTGTCCCTACATTTAGTTCGAGTTCACTTACTTGAAAACATCCAAAAGGAGTTTCAGTCCTTACATAAACAATTGAACTTCCTGTAACTTCATAATTTAATAAGTTGGGCACCAAGTCGTTTGGATCTCCAGTTTCAGCTCCTTCAAGGGTTTGGAAAAATCTATGAATCACATTGGGAGTTGAAGAAATTTGATCATTATAATCGGGTAGAGCGAAGGTATAACTTCCTTCAGGTGCACAGACCGAGACTTCTACATCTTCAACTTCTGGGTTGTCTTCAATGACAATATAAACTTCTGCTTCTGTTTGACAAGACTGAGCAAAAACTTCAACTTTATAAGTTCCGGTTTCAGTAGCTACAAATTCGGGTTGAGTTGCACCAGGAACAAGGTTGTCGTTAAAATACCATTGGAAAGTAGCATCAGGAGCAGTAGTGTTAGCAATGATAGTGTATTCATCTACACCACAAATTACTGATCCATCTTCAACTTCCAATCCTTCTAAATCGATCAAACTTGAACCTAAACTAAATGATCCTGCTTCTAAAAAAACAGCTGAATCAAAAAGAGTGTCTTGTGAATCGGCAACTAATAATTTTATGCGATAGGTTTCACCTGCAATAACCTCAGAAGAGGCTGTAAGTACGGTTGTTCTTCCGCCATGAGCTATGTATGGAAAGTTTCCAGGAACGTAATAAGTAGCGTCACCACAATAGTCATTATTTACATTATTAATTGTAACTGGCAAACCATTGGGAAGCAATGCAATGTTTTTTCCGCTCAATCCTGGGTCTGGAGTAATTCCAGGTCCACTGATAATGAATCCAAAAACATCATTATAATTTGAACATGAAAAAGTTGGATATTCATGAGAAGCAAAGATATAGTTGAAAGAAATTTCATTTCCGTAGGGAACGAAATCGAACTCAAAAATCGTTGCATTATTTGTCGTTCTATTGGCCAAAACATTAGCGTCAGGATCTCCAGTCCACGCACTAGAACCATCAGAAATAGAACCAGAACCTGGACCTATGACTTTGTTCGCAAATCCAGTGGTTAAAACAATTCCTTCTTCAAAAGGAAAATCTGAATTACCTTTTTGAAAGTAGCCCCAACTACGATTAGCATTTGGAAAAGGAGCTTGGTTATTTTCTTTCAATGTAAAGTTGCTAATATCGGAACACTCACCGCCATCAATCAAAACCTCTCTGGTCAGTTCTTCTGCATCGAGCGAACTTTCCATTTGACCTGCGGGATTGACAATGATTGACTGTGATAAAGCAAATTGAAATATTATAAGGTTTAGTAAAATACTTAAAATTAATCTCATATTATATGTGTGTGTTAATCAAAATTGAACATAACTATCTAACGAAAATATATATATTTTTTTGTTTTATCAATTTTTCGACATTCTTAATTACTTTTGCAATCATGTTTGAAATTCTAATTTTAATTCTTTCCGTAGTAATCGGATCATTACTTGGATATTTGTTTATAGGAAATAAAAAGCTTTCTCAATTTTTATTAGTCTTTAGTGGTGCTTATTTTTTAGCCACTGCAGTTTTAGAAATTTTCCCTACGGTTTACGAAAGTCACAATCACAACATCGGATTATATGTTTTGGCTGGATTATTATTTCAAATGTTGGTTGAATCTTTGAGTAAAGGTATCGAACATGGACATGTTCATTTTCATAATACTCAAAGTTTTCCTTACACTATTTTTATTGGATTATTTCTACATTCATTTTTTGAAGGTATGCCAGTAACTCACCAACATTCAAATAATTTATTGTGGGCTATATTTATTCACAACATACCTATAACCATGGTATTGTATGGAAGTATTTCACATTTAAACATCAAAAAATTATATAAATTCATCTTTTTAGCTGTTTTTGCAATTGCAGGTCCACTTGGTGTTGTTTTTGGCGACACGATTTTGGCGGCTTATCATCAACAAGCATTGGCTTTTGTGGCGGGAATATTTATCCACATTGCAACAGTTATATTATTTGAAAGCAACGATACTCACAAATTTAAAGCCCAAAAGATCATCACTGT
>DEQC01000083.1:0-989 GCA_002359055.1 Flavobacteriales bacterium UBA3376
ATACCACTTTGTTGAGTTCCCATTAGATCACCAGGACCACGTAATTGCATATCGACTTCTGAAATTTCAAAACCATCATTTGTTCTACACATGGTTGAAATTCTCGTATAAGCATCTTCGGTCAAATTGTCTTTGGTCATAAGCACACAATAGCTTTGTTCGGCACCTCTACCAACTCGTCCACGCAGTTGGTGGAGTTGTGACAATCCAAATCTTTCAGCATTTTCAATGACCATAATCGAAGCATTTGGAACATTTACACCTACTTCAATTACAGTAGTTCCAACCAAAATTTGGGTTTCACCTTTGGCAAATCTCTGCATTTCAAATTCTTTATCCTCAGGTTTCATTTCACCATGAACTATACTTACAGCGTATTCTGGCAACGGAAATGCTCTGGTCATACTTTCGTATCCATCTTCTAAATCTTTCAAATCTAAATTTTCTGATTCCTTGATCAACGGATAAACCACATAAACTTGTCTTCCTTTTTTGATTTCAGTTTTCATGAAATGAAACAAGGCCAATCGATCTTTGTCTTTTCTATGAACCGTTTTGATTGGTTTCCTTCCCGCAGGTAATTCATCGATAACAGAAATATCCAAATCTCCATAAAGACTCATCGCCAAAGTTCTTGGAATAGGAGTTGCGGTCATCACCAAAGTGTGTGGAGCAAGTTTATTTTTTTTGATGAATTTAGCACGTTGAGCCACACCAAATTTATGTTGTTCATCAATAATTGTTAAGCCTAAATTTTTAAATACAACTTTGTCTTCGATCAAAGCATGAGTACCAATCAGAATATCGATTTCTCCATTGCTTAATTGCTCTAAAACATCTCTTCTTTCTTTGGTTTTAACGGACCCTGTCAACAAAGCCAATTTGATGTCCATGGATTTTAGATAATTTTCAAGCGATTGAAAATGTTGTTGAGCCAAAATTTCCGTCGGAGCCATAAAAGCCGTTTGAAATCCGTTGTCAATGGCAAT
>DEQC01000083.1:1042-23617 GCA_002359055.1 Flavobacteriales bacterium UBA3376
AACAATCGATTCATTTGAACAGGCTTTTTCAAGTCCGCTCGAATTTCTTTGATGACTCTTTTTTGCGCATTGGTCAGTTCAAATGGAAGATGATTTTTATAGAATTCATGAAAGTTTTTTCCAACTTTATTGAATTCAAAACCCTTGTATTTGGCTTGACGATTGACTTTCTTGACGAGAAGACCCAATTGTAAAAAAAGGAATTCCTCGAATTTAATTCTATTTTGAGCTTGGTTTAAATGATGAATGGATTGAGGAAAATGAATTTGTCTATAGGCATTTAATCGAGTTGGAAAGTTAAACTTTTGAATGATTTCTTCAGAAAGAGATTCATCCATGGATTTAATTTCTTTGAGCAATTGTAGTTGGAAACCTTGCATCCTTCGATTAGAAATTCCCATTCTTTGAAGTTTTTCGGTACTCGAATAAACTGGATACAAGGATTGAGGCTGTTTTTTATGATTTTCGATAGTTTCTAATTCTGGGTGTACAATGCTAAAATTATGGTTAAACTCATTTGGTTTTCCATAAATGACAATGGTTTTAAAGGCTAATTTTTGAATTTTTTCTTTCAACCATTGACTGTATCTGAACCATACCAATTCGATTTGCCCAGTTTCATCTTCGAATTTAGCGACCAATCTTTTTCCTCTTCCTTGCCCAACTTCCGTAAGAGTTTTGATTTGACCAACAATTTGAATTTCAGCCGTTATGCCATGAATTTCTTTGATTTTATAATATTTTGAACGATCGACGTAGCGAAAAGGAAAAAAGTTCAATAAATCTTCATACCTAAAAATCCCTAATTCTGATTGAAGTAGTTTGGCGCGTTCAGGACCAACTCCTTTCAGATAATCAATAGGGATTTTCAGAATATCTGTCATCATTTTTTTGCTTATCAAACAATTACAAACTTAAAAAATCAATTGATGAATTGGTTTTATTCTTTCATCAATTCAGCTAAAATTTTATATGAATTAATTTTATCTTCCATTTCGTATGCATAAGTAGTCACCATCAATTCATTCAGATTGAAATCCTTAATGAATTGATTGATATTTTTATCGATATTTTCTTTGTCACCAATAAAAGTGCATGCTGTAAAGCTTTCTACAGCACTTTTGATTTGTGGATGGTTGATTAGAGCTGATATTTCACCTGGTTTTGACAATCCTACTCTTGTATTGGTAACTAAATTTACAATCATATTGAAAAATGAAGTCGAAATGAACTGTGCTTTTTCAGTGGTATCGGCAGCAATTACATTTACACAAGCGATTAAATAAGGTTCTTCTAATTGTTGAGAAGGCCTAAAATTATCTCTATAAATTTTGGCTGCAGCTTCGAATTGAGCGGGTGCAAAATGTGTAGCAAATGCATAAGGCAAACCAAATTCAGCAGCAATATGAGCACTTGAAGTACTAGAACCTAAAATGTAAATCGGTATTTCTAAACCTTTTCCTGGAAAAGCATTTACTTTAGAGTTTTGAATATCTTTTTTGAAATAAGACTGAAGTTCTCTCACATCGGCTGGAAAGTTAAGCGGACTTTGCAATTCGCTTCTTCTGAGTGCTTGAGCAGTTACTTGATCTGTTCCAGGCGCTCTTCCCAAACCGAGGTCAATTCTATTGGGAAACAAAGTTTCCAAAGTTCCAAATTGCTCAGCAATGATAAGCGGTGAGTGATTGGGCAACATAATTCCACCCGAACCTACTCTGATATTTTTGGTTTTTAATGCTGCTAATTGTATCAAAAGTGAAGTTGCAGAACTTGCAATATTCGGCATATTGTGATGTTCTGCAAACCAAATCCTTTTATAATTGAGTTCATCGGCCAATTGAGCAATTTTCATGCTATCATCAATGGCGGTTTTAAAGTCTGAATCAATATTTACAGTAGCTAATTCAAGTACTGAAATAGGTATATTAATCATGTTTTCTTTTATAGGGTCTAATAATTAAACGAACACTTTTATTGTAAGTGAAATATTGCACAACCCAGTTCATCAGGGCAATGACTTTGTTTCTAAATCCAATCAAAGAAACCAAATGGACAAACATCCAAACAATCCAAGCAAACCAACCGGAAAATTTCCAATTCGGTAAATCGACAACAGCTTTGTCTCTACCGATGGTCGCCATTGATCCTTTGTCATTATATTTAAATGGCTTCAAAGGTTTATTTTTCAATTGTCTGGTCAGGTTTTTTGCCAATAACTTTCCTTGTTGTATAGCCACTTGAGCCACCATCGGATCTCCTTTTGGATTTTCAGGAGTCATCATTACTGCAACATCACCAACGGCATAAATATCATCATACTTTTTGATTTTGTTGAATTTATCGACCGAATATCGCCCACCAACAATTACATCTTCACCTTCAATTCCAGGAATGAGTGCGCCTTTAACTCCAGCCGTCCAAATCATCGTAGTAGTTTCAAAAGATCTATCATTGGTTGTGACGATTTTGCCATCATAATCTTTAACCAAAGTATTGAACCACACTTGAACATCTAAGTCTTTCAAATATTTGGCTGCTTTATCTGAAGCATTTTGAGACATGGTTGGCAATAGTTTATCAGCCGCTTGAATCAAATGCACATTCATTCGCCTAATGTCCAAATCTGGATAATCATTGGGCAAAACATGTTTTTTCAATTCACCGAAAGCACCAGCCAATTCCACTCCAGTTGGTCCACCACCAACAATTACAAAGTTCATCAATCGTTGCCTTTCATCTAAATCATTGGTTAACAAAGCCGCTTCTAAATTCTGAAGAACTAAACTTCTTAAATCCAAAGCCTCAGGAATGGTTTTCATTGGCATAGAGTATTTCATGATGTTCTCATTGCCATAATAATTTGTTTCTGAACCTGTAGCTATGATGAGGTAATCATAAAATATGTTGCCGATAGGAGTAAAAATAATCTTTTCATTAGGATCAATTTTCTTTACATCTGCAATTCTGAAATAAAAATTTTCTTTTTTGCTGAAAATTTGACGAATGGCATGAGCGATAGAATCAGGTTCCAGACCAGCGGTAGCTACTTGATAGAGTAGAGGCTGGAAGGTGTGATAATTGTGCTTATCGATCATTACTATTTGAAAGTCCTGTCCCGAAAGGTTTTTTGCAATATTCAAACCAGCAAAACCACCACCGATAATCACCACTCTTTTGATGTTGACTTCGGGTATATTCAACGCTGGTTTATCTATGTTCATTATATTAGTTGTCATCATTTTTTGTTTTATAAACTCTTGTTAGATCTAATAATTTCACAGGACTCATATTAAATCCTTTTACATTTTTATTCATAAAAATACTCGTCTGATCATAGAAAAGCGGTACAATTGGAGCGCTTTCCATCATCAAACTGTCCATTTTCTCATAAATTTTAGCTCTCTCTTTTTCGTCGCTAATTTTGAAAGATTCAAGATAGAGCTTGTCATATTCATCGTTTTTATAATGTGTATAATTGGGGCCTTCAGGTGCGAAATTCTCGCTATAATAAAGCGATAGGAAGTTTTCGGCATCTGGATAATCAGCTCCCCAATTCGCTCTGAAAAAGCTAAACTTTCCAGTCGCTCTTCCATCGCGCAAAGTCGGTCCAGGAACAACGTTTATATCAATATTTAAACCAATCTTAGCCAATTGTGCTTGAATATATTCGGTAATATCAGCGTATTCTTGTACGGTCGTTAATTGTATTTTTGGAAGACGACCATTTTCATTGAAATACTCTTTAACCAATTGTCTTGCTTTTTGTGGCTGATAGGAATAAGTAGAATTGGATTTGTAACCAGGTAAACCTTTTGGAATAAATCCACCATCTGCTGCAGTTGCTACTCCATTCATAAGATATTTTACCATACTTTCCTTGTCGATTCCATAATTGATGGCTTGTCTCAATTTTAAATCGATGGCCTCATTGTTATCCAAATAAAAAGCCAAATAAACAGTGCTCAGATAATCGTATTTGTAAAGATTGATTTGATCTTTATATTTTGGGTTTAATTCCCCTGTAGCCGTTAGAATTTCATTTTTGTACGAAGGATCCAAATCTGCCATCATATCTAATTTACCTTGAATCAATTGAAGGAATTCACTGTGTTTTTCAGGTAGAAAAGTCATGCTGACAGCTTCTAAATAAGGCAATTGATTTCCATTTTCATCTTTTTCGAAGTACAAAGGATTTTTTCTTAAAACCAATTTTGTATTGTCTTCCCATATTTTAAATTGAAAAGGACCTGTACCTATGGGATGTTGTCTGAATGCTTCTTGTCCATCTACAAATGATTCTTTGGGAACTACTGAACAATATTTCATGCTGATTAGTCCTAAAAAAGGAGGAAATGAGTCGATCAGTTGAATTTGAAAAATTGAATCGTTGATCGCAGTATAACTTTCAACATTGTTCAAAACCCAATTTCCAGCTCCACCTACAGTCGGATCGAGCAATCTATCAAAACTGTATTCAAAATCAAATGCATTAACTAAACGTGTAGAATCCTTTCCAAAAATTGGACTTTTATGAAAATAGACATCATCTCTTAGTGTGAAAGTATAAGTTTTTCCATCTTCTGAGATTTCCCAAGACTTCGCAACATCTGGCATGATTTCCAAATCATCATTGAGTTTGACCAAGCTATTGTACATCAAATTGCACACCCAATTATTGGCTTGAGTTCTCGCAAAAGTTGGATCTAACGAAGAGATATTATCGTATCGATTCAAACGAAAAACCTTAGTTTCATCGATGTCAGGCTTTTTGTTACAAGCAATAAATGAGATGCTTACGCAAAAGAAAAGTAATAAAATGTAAACTCTATTCATATTTGCTAAGATAAAGGGAAATAAGCAAGTAAAAAAGAGTAGTTATCATTGGCTAATGAAAAAATATTTTATAAAACTTTGTATATTTGACTCATATAATGTTATAATGAAAAAGTTATTTTTAGTTACAATTATTTCCAACTTATTCATAGGATTCTCTTTTTCTCAAAAAAAAGAATCCGATAAGAGAAGTCCAACTTATGATGAGTCTTATGTGCATAGAATTTCTGAACCTCCTCGAGGGACAGTTGCAGAAATGCGTCGAGGAAAAGGTGCTTTGAAGGGTTCACCATACATCAGTGAGGATTTTATAGCAACCAAAGTAGCGGATAGTATCTATTTGATGAGGTATAATGCTTATGCAGATGTGTTTGAGCAATATGAAACTGTGGGTGGACATGTTGTGCCATTTGTTGCAAGCAGTGGTGCTAAATTTGAAATTCCAAGCTTAAAAAAGACTTATCAATTTTTAAATTACAAAGAAAAAAATACAGTAAAACAAGGATTTTTAGTTTTGTTGTATGAGAGTGATGATTTGAAATTATACAAAAGAGAAAAAATTAATTTCAACCTAGGACAAGCCCCAAGAACGAGTTATGATAGAGCATTTCCAGATGAATTCGAAAGACAAAGAGATGTGTTTTATTACCAAATCCATCAAACTGGAATTGTAGAATTACCGAGAAAAAAAAGTCAATTTTTAAATCTTTTTGATGAACGTAAAGGAGAAATTAATTCGTTCATGAAAGAAAATAAAATTTCACTACGAGAAGAAAATGATTTGATTAGACTTTTTAGATTTATCAATCAATAAAAATAATTCAATTAAAATTTAAGTGCTGTTCTTAGGAGCAGCATTTTTTTATGAGAAATGGCTTGTACTTTGATTTAAAACTGACGAAAAACATTTTAAAGACCTTTTAAACTTTTTAAATTGCAAATATGCAAGAATACGATTTAATTATAGTAGGTGCAGGACCTATTGGTTTGGCTTGTGCATTGGAAGCTAAGAAGAAAGGATTGAGGTATTTGGTCATTGAAAAAGGTGCTTTGGTCAATAGCTTATACAATTATCCGTTGTATATGACTTTCTTTTCGACAGCTGAGCGATTAGAAATTGGAGGAATTCCTTTTACAAATATTTCGCCTAAACCAGGTCGTCAAGAAGCTTTGGAATATTATCGAAGAGTTTATGATCATTTTGATTTAAATATTCATTTTTATGAAAAAGTTTTAGAAGTTAATTCGAAAGACGATTATAAAATTGTAAAAACTTCTAAATCCACTTATCAATCATCAAATGTAGTGATAGCTACAGGTTTCTACGATGTGCCAAATTATTTGAATATTCCTGGAGAAAATTTACCTAAAGTTTCACATTATTATAAAGAACCTCATCCATATGCTGGACAAAAAGTTGTGGTGGTCGGAGCGAGTAATTCTTCGGTGGACGCAGCTTTGGAATGTTGGGGAAAAGGAGCGGAAGTCACTATGGTAGTGAGAAAAGGAGAAATAGGTGAGCGGGTGAAATATTGGGTAAAACCAAATATAGAAAATCGAATTGCTGAAGGAAGTATCAAAGCATATTTCAATTCCGAATTGACTTCAATTGATGAAAATTTTGTGAAAATCCGAACGCCCGAAGGTGAAATCGATTTAGAAAATGATTGGGTTTTGGCTTTGACAGGTTATCGACCAGATTTTGAATTTTTAGCTTCTTGTGGAATTGAATTCTCAGCGGATCAATTGAAATTACCAAATTATAACCCTGAAACCATGGAAACCAATGTCGAAGGAATTTATTTAGCAGGTGTGGTTTGTGGAGGTATGGAAACTCACAAATGGTTCATTGAAAATTCGAGAATTCATGCAGAAATAATTATATTTGACATTATCAATAAGTCTTAAAACAATTATTATGAAGAAGTTAATTATATATATGAACGTCTTTTTATTGGGAAGTGTTTTCATTTTTTCTCAAGAAAAAGGTAAAGAAAGAGAAAAATCAACTTACGAAAGCTCTTATCAGAATAAAGCTGTTTCAGGAACTCCTGGAATGGTGACTCAATCTCTTCGTAGCAAAGGTGACTTAAAGGGTTCCCCTTATATCAATGAAGATTTTATTAGCGCAGAAGTTGATGGAAGTACTTATTCGATGAGATACAATGCTCACGAAGATCAGTTTGAATATTTGGACAATGATGCGGTGGTTTTATTTCCTGCGAAATTAGGTGCAACTGTGGTTGAGATTCCAAGATTGAACAAAAAATATGAATACCTCAATTATAAAGACGGAAGATCATATAATTATGGATTTTTGGTCGTTTTATATGAAACTGATAATTTGAAATTGTTTAAGAAAGAAAAAGTTAATTTCATCAAAGGTGTAGTTCCAAAAACGAGTTATGATAGGGCTTATCCAGATGAATACAGACGAGAAAGAGATGTTTTTTATTACCAAATAAATGGAGGTGAAATCGATAGAGTTCCAACGAGAAACAGACAATTTACTTCCTTGTTTGCTGATCAATCAAAAGAAATCGATAATTATATTAAGAACAATAAAATTTCGTTGAACGATGAAAACGACTTGAAAAAGTTATTTGAGTTTATAGGAAAATAGTTTCAGACAAAAACAAAAAATGCTGTTCGAATGAACAGCATTTTTTTATATAATTAATTTAATTAAGATACTTCAATCGGATTTTGAAATACTTTGATATCTCTCACTTCGAACTCATTTGTTTCAGGATTTTGTTCACCAATCAAGATGTAAGGATAGTATTTCTTTCCACTTTCAGGCTTGTTGTTATTTGCCCAAAGCGTAGAATAAACTTCTCCAGTTTTTTTGTCATTCGCATTTAAACCATCGATATCTATGTATGAATAAACTTCACCGATCAGTTGAGGATTATTCAAGTCAAATGGTTGATCGGCCAAATAAACCATCATTCTAATTTCTTCAGAAGCCGAATCATCTTTGTTGACAATCGTTCCGCCTTTCAATGTAATTTTGTTATTGTTTACATCCATTTCAAAAGTCCATTGACCTTCAAAACCTACAGTTTGTAAGAAATTAGAAGTTTCGCTTACTGAAGTTGCGCTTACAACTTCTGGATTTTGATTTTGAACGATGTTCTCCTTGTTTTCGTGATTTGTTACCTTAGCTATTTGAGCACTCAAAAGAATTGTTGACGCACCCAATAGTGTAAAAAATAGTTTTTTCATAATTCTTTAATTGTTTTATAATTTACCGACACGATTGTTCAATATTTATTCCGATAATAGTTAAAGAGAAGTTAAAAGGAAAGAATGGCACCTTGTTTTCAGTGGGTGTCAGAGTGAATTAATTATTTTTGTGAGTGTATGAACAGAACAATTTTTTTGAATTATATCCGACCAATATTGTTTTTTTTAGTTTCAATTATTTTGGTCAAATTATTGGGAAGCAGTGAGTTATTTACAGATGAATTGTATCCGAAAATCAATGGGTTTTTCGGGGAAATATTTTATTTGTTGAGCGCTCGATTTAATTTTTCATTGGGCGATATTTTCTATTTGATTTTAATATTGTTGGGGATAATTTTTTTCGCAAACTTAATTTTTAGGTTATTGAAGAAAAGATATACTGAAGTTAATGTTAGCATTAGAAGACTTATTTATTTTCTCGCGGGTTTCTATTTGTATTTTCATTTGGTTTGGGGTTTTAATTATTATAAAACACCGATCAATGAAAGCTATGATGTTGAGTTAAATTCTTTGAATGAATTAAAGGTTTTGGCCGAAATTTATTTTCTGAAAACCATGGCATATCGTACCCAAGTGGAGGAAGATGAAAACGGGGTTTTCAAAATGAGTATTTCAAAAGATGAAATCAATCGATTGATAGATCAATCATCTGAAAAAATTTCAATAAAATATCCTGAATTGAGATTGAGCGCTCAAGTAGGAGCAAACATCAAATCGTCTTTGTTCAGCGAAGTTTTTAGTCATTTAGGAGTTTCAGGATATTATAATCCATTTACCAATGAAGGACAATACAATGCATTGATGGCAGATTCAAATTTACTTTTCACTCAATTGCACGAAACTGCACATCAATGGGGATTTGCTACTGAAGATGAAGCCAATTTTGTTGGATTTTTATTGGGAATTTCCAGTGATCATCACGACTTGCTTTATGTGAGTAATTATCGAGCGATGAGAAGTATTTTGAATAGAATTTATTGGTATGATCCTTTGTTTGTAAAGAATTATGTTGAAAATCGATACAGCGAAGCCATGAAGAGAGATCGAGCATATGAAATAGAAATTGCTATGAAATATTCAGGAAAAACTGAAGAAGCTTTCTCATTTATGAACGAAGCCTTCTTGAAGTTGAACAATCAAGAAGGCTTGGAATCTTATGGTCGATTTGTCGAGCTTTTGGTGGGATACAATCGTATGTATGCCATTAAAGACTAACCGAATTTGGGAAAGTTCTTTTGCTTCTAACTACCCAATCGCCATCGTTTTCTGTATCTGGAGTCAATATAGTTACCATGATATAATAAGATCCAGGTTGTGGAATCTGAATTATATTGGTTGTAATTTCTGTATCAAAGAAAGTAGTTTTCTTATCGATAGGTTTACCTAATTTCGAAGAAGCTATTTTGACACCATTAAAGTCTTCAGTGATTTTGTTTAATTTTTGGTCAGTTAGGAAAACTTCAAAAGCTACGTCTTCTTGTGCTTGATCGACTTTATTGGCGATGTCGCCACCTTTCATTTTGACCAAAAAGTTTTTGAAATCGATTTCAATTTTCCATTCTCCATCAAGTACAACCGAATTGTCTTCTACAAGTTTCATTTTGTTTAAATCGGTAATTCCAAGATTTTTGATGGTGTTATTGGCTGCTAATTCTTTCTCAGGTCTTTGAACTCTTGGTTTTCCTTGACTATAAAAAACAGATAGTTCAACATATTGAATGTCCAAAATTTTTCCATCTTTGTCTGAAACTACTACTATCGGTTTGTAATTTCCACTCAAATTAAAATCCTGTGTGGTTTCGCTTACAATATTTAATCCAGCGATTTGAGATTTAGAACGTAAAACATTGAAGGTCAAATTACCCATATGTATTCCAGTAAAAGATGATGCATCGGTTTTCGAATCATCGATTAAATACATATCGAGTTCAAGTTTTCTCAAAGTTTTGTTGGAATTATTTTTAATACTTCCATTGAAAAGACGTATGTTATTATCTACAATATCTAAATTCCAATGTTCAGATAATACGACTTGGCTGTTTTGAATTTGGTCTTTTGAATAATTAACTTTTACTTTTTCCTGTGCATAACCTAAGTATGCAATTGAAAAAACAATAATCGCCAAAATTGGTTTAATAAATTTCATAGTAGGATTGGTTTTATAAGTTATGGTTGGTAAATCATTTTATTGATGTAAAAATATTCATTTTTTTTTGAACTCCATACAAGTTTTGTCTAAAACTCCTAAAGCATTCATCATTTCAGTTTCATCAATTACCAACGGTGGTGCAAATCTTATGATATTTCCATGTGTAGGTTTAGCCAACAAACCATTGTTCATTAAATCTATACAGAAATCCCAAGCAGTGGTACTTTCAGGGATATCGTTGATCAAAATAGCATTGAGCAATCCCTTCCCACGAACTGCCTTTATAAAATCATATTTCTCAATCATTTTTTCAACTTCCGATCTAAAGATTTCACCCATTTTTTGAGCATTTTCGGTGAGATTTTCGTCCAAAACCACTTGAAGTGCTTCTACCGCAACGCTACAAGCCAAAGGATTACCACCAAAAGTAGAACCGTGTTGACCAGGTTTGATAACGTTCATAATTTCATCATTGGCCAAAACTGCAGAAACAGGATAAACTCCACCTGAAAGTGCTTTTCCAAGAATGAGCATATCTGGTTTTACATTTTCATGATCCACAGCAAGCATTTTTCCAGTTCTTGCGATTCCCGTTTGGATTTCATCTGCTATGAATAAAACATTATTGGCTTTACAGATTTCGTAAGTAGCTGACAAATATCCTTCATCTGGGACATTGACTCCAGCTTCACCTTGAATAGGTTCCACTAAAAATCCACAAATGGTATCTGCGTCTTTTTCGATGATTTCTTTCAAAGACTCTACATCATTGTATTCTACGCTGATAAATCCTGATGTATAGGGATTGAAGTTTTTTCTGGCGTCTTCGTCATTCGAAAAAGAAATAATGGTTGTAGTTCTACCGTGGAAATTACCATTGCAAACAACAATTTTCGCCTCACCCGAAGGAATTCCTTTCTTTTCATATCCCCATTTTCTGGCGATTTTTATAGCGGTTTCAACAGCTTCAGCGCCAGTATTCATGGGCAATACTTTGTCGTATCCAAATAAATTTGTGATGAATTTTTCGTATTTACCCAATTCTGAATTATAAAAAGCACGTGATGTCAAAGTGATTTTCTTTGCTTGTTCTGTCAATGCGTCGATGATCCTCGGATGACTGTGCCCTTGGTTGACAGCCGAATAAGCCGATAGAAAATCATAATATTTTTTTCCATCAACATCCCAAACAAAAATATTTTCTCCACGTTCCAAAACCACTGGTAAAGGTTCGTAGTTATGGGCTCCGTATTTATTTTCTAATTCGATTAATTCTTTTGATGTAAAACTCACTTCTTAAAATTTAAATTTCAACAAATGTAACGAATTACAAGAACTTTTAATATTGTTTTAAAGTTGTTTTTGGGTGAGTGAAATCGATTTTCCAAAAAATAGTCGGGTCATACGATTGAAATTATCTGTATAGTCCGATAAGTAAAAGGTGTATTCAGGATTTGAATTTTGCCCCAATAGATTTTGTTTTTCCAATTGATGAATCAATTCATTGACAACGATCAAACTAGAATTTACGATTTTGACTCTACCTTCAAAGGCAGAATTGATTTCTTTTTGAATCAAAGGGTAGTGGGTACATCCCAATATCAACGTATCGATTTGATCCAACTTTTTATTGGAAGTGTAAATTTCTAATGCATGAGTCAGTACCGCGGTATTTTTGAAACCTTCTTCGATTATTGGCACCAATAGAGGAGTAGCTAATTCAGCGACTTTGATGTGTTTGTTGTATTTGCGAATTGCTTTTCTATAAGCGTGGGTTTTTACGGTAGCTTTTGTAGCGATGACACCGATTTTTTGATGCAATTCGAAGGCAACTTTTTTAGAAACTGGAGAAATTACATCGATGACCAATATATCACCAGCAATTTTTTTGATTTCTTTGGCAGCGTTTGCAGTTGCGCTATTGCAAGCAATCACTATAGCTTTGCAATTTTCTTCGATCAGAAATTGAGTGATTTTGGTAGTGAAATCGATAATAGCCTCTTTGGATTTGTCACCATAAGGTAAATGTTTTGTGTCACCATAATAGATGATATTTTCATTGGGCAACAATCTTTTGATTTCTTTAGCAATGGTGAGTCCACCAACACCTGAATCGAAAACTCCAATAGGTCTATTATCACTCATCTGGTAAAAATTTATCAAATACCAATTTGTAATTCTATTAATTACAGGGTTTTTCCTGTATTTTTTTCGGAAAATGAGAGTTATATTTGTGATAGAATCAACTTAATACTAAATACTTTAACTCTCTAATTACTTAACTACTTTGAAATTTCCCACTTACTTTTATTAGTGGGAATTTTTTTTGAAAAAAAATGGATGCTTTTAAACATCCATTTTCTTTCAAGATCTTTATTTAGAAATTATAATTCTAATGCTTTTTTAATATCACCATCCATTAGCAAGTTGATAGGATCTTCTAAAGCTTCTTTTACTGCTACTAAGAATCCTACAGACTCTTTACCATCGATGATTCTATGATCATAGGATAAAGCGATGTACATCATTGGATGAATTTCTACTTTTCCATCAACAGCAATTGGTCTTTGGATGATATTGTGCATACCCAATATACCTGATTGTGGAGGGTTGATGATAGGAGTACTCAACATAGATCCAAATACACCACCATTTGTAATTGTAAATGTACCACCTGTCATTTCATCAACAGTTATTTTTCCATCTCTTGCACGCGATGCCAATCTTTTGATTTCAGATTCAATACCTCTAAAAGTTAGATTTTCAGCATTTCTCACTACAGGAACCATTAAACCTCTTGGACCTGAAACTGCAATGGATATATCACAGAAATTATAAGAAATTTTATAATCGCCATCGATCATAGAGTTTACATCTGGATAAAGTTGCAATGCTCTCACAACGGCTTTGGTGAAGAAAGACATGAAGCCAAGACTAACGCCATGTTTGTTTTTGAATTCTTCTTTGTATTGATTTCTCAATTCGAAGATAGGCGTCATATTTGCTTCGTTGAAAGTGGTCAACATTGCGGTTTCATTTTTCGCACTAACCAATCTTTCAGCTACTCTTCTACGCAACATAGAGAGTTTAGTTCTTTCAGAATCGCGATTACCTCCTGTTGGTGTTCCCATAGAAACCGCTTGTGCATTTTCGGCATCTGATTTAGTTATTCTTCCATCCTTTCCACTGCCTTTTACATCTGCAGCAGAAACGCCTTTTTCGTCTAAAATCTTTTTAGCTGCAGGCGATGGGGTACCGCTTGCGTATGTTTCTTTTGAAGGTTCTGCTTGAGTTACAGCAGGTTTCTCTTCTTCTTTTTTGGTTTCTTCTTTAGGCTCAGCCTTACCATCAGGCCTTGGAGCAGAAGTATCGATTAAACACACCACTGCACCAACAGCTACAGCGTCTCCTTCTTCAGCTTTAAGAGTGATGATACCACTTTCTTCAGCTGGTAATTCAAGTGTTGCTTTGTCTGAATCAACTTCAGCAATCGCCTGGTCTTTCTCTACGTAGTCACCATCGCTAACTAGCCATACTGCGATTTCAACTTCTGTGATGGATTCCCCTGGTGAAGGGACTTTCATTTCTAATACCATATTGTTTAGAATTATTTTGTTGCAAATTTATGCAAAAACTTTGTTTATTGCGTTATTATGTATTATTTCAGATGTTTTATTTGAACCTGGAGCAGGAGCTGCACTTTCAGGAGGAGAAACTACCTCAAATGGTAAATGTCTCATCTTTCTTAAAATGTACGTCCATGCACCCATATTCTCAGGCTCTTCTTGTGCCCAAATCAACTGTTTCTTGTTTGGATATTTTTCAATGATTGCATTGATTTTTTCCATATCCAATGGATAGATTTGTTCCAATCTAACCAAAGCCACATTTTCTGCTTTTAATTCTTCTTTTTTGCTCAACAAATCATAGTAGAATTTACCTTGACAGAAAACGAGTTTCTCAACTTTTTCAGCCTCTGCTTTCGAATCGTCAATTACCGTTTGGAATTCACCATTTGCTAATTCTTCCATGGTCGAAATAACCAATGGATGACGAAGTAAACTTTTAGGTGTGAAAATCACCAAAGGTTTTCTATATTTAGCTTTTAGCTGTCTTCTCAAAACATGGAATAAGTTGGCTGGCGTTGTACAGTTAACTACAAACATATTGCCTTCTGCACATAGTTGTAAAAATCTTTCCAATCGAGCTGAAGAGTGTTCCGCTCCTTGGCCTTCATAACCATGTGGCAAATACATTACCAAACCATTTTTGATTTTCCATTTGTCTTCGGCAGCTGAGATGTATTGGTCAATGATGATTTGTGCACCATTGGCAAAATCTCCAAATTGAGCTTCCCAAATTGTTAAACCATTTGGTGCTGCCAATGCATATCCATAATCAAATCCTAAAACTCCGTATTCTGATAACAATGAATTGTAAACCGTGAATTTTCCTTGATCTTTAGATAGTTGATTCAACAAGATGATTTCTTCTTCATCATCTTCGGTTTTGATGACTGCATGTCGATGTGAGAAAGTTCCTCTTTCTACATCTTCACCTGACAATCTTACGTCATGACCTTCTTCAAGTGATGATCCGTAAGCCAACAATTCAGCCATTGCCCAATCCAACTGATTGCTTTCAACTGTTTTCTTGCGTTGATTCAACAATCGATTGATGTTTCTAATCACTTTTTTACCTTCAGGTAAATTGATTAGTTTTTCAGCAATTTCTTTTAATTTCTCGAGATCATATTTCGTATCTACATGTTCTAACATGCCTTTCTCATCGACCAATTCGATGTCTTTCCATTCTTCTGGCATGAACGGATCCAATGGATTCTTTTCAATTGCTTTAGACGAATCAAAGTTTTCTTCCAATAAAGCTTTGAATTCTTTCTCTTTTTCATTCAAGATTTCCTCACCGATAACACCTTCTTTGATCAAGTGTTCTTTGTAAATTTCTCTTGGATTTGGATGCTTAGCAATAGCCTTGTACAATTTTGGTTGAGTAAATCTCGGCTCATCACCTTCGTTATGTCCATATTTTCTATAACCTAACAAATCGATGTAAACATCTTCTCCAAATCTCATGCGATAATCAGCAGCAAAATGCAGTGCATGAACCACAGCTTCTGCATCATCAGAATTTACATGAATGACTGGAGATTGAGTTACTTTTGCGATATCGGTACAATAAATACTGGAACGTCCGTCCAAATAATTGGTTGTAAATCCAATTTGATTATTGACAATTATATGTACAGTTCCGCCGGTTTTGTATCCATCCAAGGTCATCATTTGTGCAACTTCGTACACTATGCCTTGAGCAGCAATCGCTGCGTCACCATGAATCAAAATCGGTAAAACTCTGTTGAAATCTCCTTTGTATTCCAAATCGACTTTTGCTCTTGTGATTCCTTGAACTATAGAGTTCACAGTTTCAAGGTGGGATGGGTTGGGCGCTAAATTAACTTTAATTTCCTTGCCTGAGAATGTTTCTAAATTGGTCGATGAACCCAAGTGATATTTAACATCACCAGCAAATATATCATCGGCAAATTCTTTGGCTTCAAATTCACTGAAAATTTGTGAATATGATTTTTTCATGATGTTTGCCAAAACATTCAATCGACCGCGGTGCGCCATACCGATGAAAACTTCTTCTACTCCAGCATCTGCAGCCCTATTGATAACTGTATCAAGTGCTGGAATTAAAGATTCATTACCTTCTAAAGAAAATCGCTTTTGACCAACAAATTTAGTATGTAAAAAGTTTTCAAAAGCAACTGCTTCATTGAGTTTTAAAAGAATTCTTTCTTTTTCTTTGACACTTAATTTAGGTCGGTTTAAATTGTGGTTGATCCAATTTTGAATCCAAGCACTTTTATCAGGATGATCGATATGCATGTATTCTACTCCTATGGAGGTACAATACATATCGGTCAAACGTTGTATGATTTCGTTAAGTGTGGTTTCTGAATCAATTCCAATAATACTACCAGCCTTAAAAGTTTCGTTTAAATCGCTTTCGGTCAGACCGAAATTTGATAACTCCAAAGTAGGAACGTGTTGTCTTCTTTCTCGTACAGGATTCGTTTTGGTAAATAAATGACCTCTTGATCGATAAGCATCAATCAATTGGATTACCTTAAATTCTTTCTGAACTTTTTCTGGAATTTGATTGATCACTTCATCCGAGGTGTTTCCATCCGTTAATGAATGACCATTGTAAGAAGTGTTTGCAAAATCAAAACCTTGAAAAAAGGCACGCCAACTCGGTTCTATACTGTCAGGGTATTTTGTGTACTGTTCATACAATTCTGCGATATACTCAGAATGTATTGCGTTCAAAAATGAAAATTTTTCCATTACTCTTTGTCTCTTATGAGAATTAGGCTACAAATTTAGGGTTTTTTAATTCGTTAAAAAAAAATGCCAATATGAAATAACTATTGAATCATTAATTCACTGATTTTTAGATGGAATAAAAAATTTATTTCATCCAAAGTTCCAAACTTTTCACCTATCCAAGCTTATTTTGGCTTAGGAATTACCAATAGAGGAATGGTCGAACGCTTGATGACTTCACTCGCTACACTACCTATAAACATATTGTAAAGTGTATTGTGTCCAAGAGAGCCTATAATGATAAGATCAACTCCTAAGTTTTTAGCTTCTTCAACGATTATTTCCGCAGGTATTCCTTGTTTAATAATCGTTTTACAACCAACTCCCTGACTTTCAATTTCTTCTTTCAGAACTTTCATTTGCTCAGCTTCTTCGTTGAGTGCAGTTTGTTCTAATTCAGGTAAATAAGTAAATCCAGTTTCACTTACAATTACACCTATATCCAAAGTTGCGACATGTATTAAATAAATTTCACCATCGACTAATTTAGCATGAGCAATCGCTTTTGAGATTACCGTTCGATTAAAATCAGAAAAATCAATGGGTACGAGAAGTTTTTGTGCCATAGTTCTTGTTTTTTTTGGTTGAGTATAAAGATAGATTATTTCACCGAAATATCAAAGGCAAGTTGATTTTCAATCCAACCTTTCAAACGATCGTCGATATTTACTTTTCCAACTCCCGCTGGTGTCCCTGTCATAATTAAATCTCCGGTTTTTAACGTGAAATATTTTGATGCTTCGGCTATGATCTTTGAAAAGTCGTGAATCATCTGTTGAGTGTTGCCTTGTTGAACAGTTTCCTCATTTTTGTCTAAACGAAAATTGAGATTATTTAAATCAAATTCATTTTTATCAAAGAAATCACCTATGACCGCAGAATTATCAAAAGCTTTGGCAATTTCCCATGGATGACCTTTCTTTTTCAACTGATTTTGTAAATCTCTTGCGGTAAAGTCAATGCCTAAGGATATTTCTTGAAAATAATTTTGAGCGAACTCAGTTTGAATATATTTTCCAGCTTTCGAAATCTTTAAAACTATTTCTGCTTCATAATGAAGATCTTGGGTGAACTCAGGAATATAAAAGTCTCTGTTTTTTTGCAATAAAGCCGTGTCTGGCTTCAAAAAAAACACAGGATTTTCAGGAATTTCATTATTTAATTCTTTCGCATGTTCAACGTAATTTCTTGCAATACAAATAATTTTCATCTCGATTTATTGATTTAAATTTCAAAAATAACTCATAAAAATTCTTTTATCCTAATATGATCGAAACATTTCCTTTATCAGACACTTGGGTAGTTTGTAGTTAATGTTTATTTTTGTTGCATCAAATAAATAATTGAAATGAAAGTAAGGCGTTTGTTTATCTTGTTATCGGTGAGTATTTCACTTGCATTGATTATTATTTCCTTATTTTGGAAGCCTATTTTATGGGCTTTTGTTGTTGTAGGCCCTCTGATTTTGATGGGTGTAATTGATATCTTCCAAACGAAGCATGCGATTCGTAAAAACTTCCCCGTGATAGGACGACTCCGCTATTTCTTTGAAAGTTTTCGTCCTGAGATCATGCAGTACTTTGTTGAGAATGACCGTGAAGGTCGTCCACTGGACCGAGTGATGAGAAGTATGGTTTATCAACGTGCAAAAAACGTAATTGATACCGTTCCTTTTGGAACTCAAATGGATGTTTACGAGCCTGGGTACGAATGGATGAATCATTCGATGTATGCAGGAAAGATGAAGGTAGATGAAGCACCAAGAGTAATGATTGGAGGTGAACACTGTACGCAGCCTTACTCTTCAAGTTTGTTGAATATTTCAGCCATGAGTTTTGGTTCTTTGAGTAAAAATGCAGTTTTGGCATTGAACAAAGGAGCTAAAATGGGTGGATTTGCTCACAATACAGGTGAGGGTGGAATCAGTCCATACCACCTTGAACCAGGAGGGGATTTGATATGGCAAATTGGTACGGGATATTTCGGATGTCGTGATGAGAAAGGAAGATTCAATCCAGAGTTGTTTGCGAAAAATGCGCAAATTGAAAATGTAAAAATGATTGAATTGAAAATTTCTCAAGGTGCTAAACCAGGTCATGGAGGAATTTTACCAGCCAAAAAGAATACAGAAGAAATTGCGAAAATTCGCCACGTAAAACCACATACAGACGTTGATTCTCCGCCATCTCACTCAGCTTTCAAAGATCCTGAAGGATTGTTGAAGTTGATTTATCAAATGAGAGAATTGTCCGGAGGAAAACCTGTTGGTTTCAAATTATGTATCGGTAGAAAAGAAGAATTCATCGATATATGTGAAGCCATGGTTAGAACGGGATTGAGACCTGACTTTATTACCATTGACGGTGGAGAAGGAGGTACAGGTGCTGCGCCAGTTGAGTTTTCAAACTCTTTAGGAATGCCACTTTTGGATGGATTGGCTTTTGCTGTTGATACTTTGAAAGGATATGATTTGAAAAAAGATATCAAAGTAATTGCTTCAGGGAAAATCATGAGTAGTTTCCACATAGCAAGAGCATTGGCAATTGGAGCAGATTTGTGCAATAGTGCACGTGCGATGATGTTGGCTATTGGTTGTATCCAAGCTTTACAATGTCACCTAAATACTTGTCCAACAGGTATTGCTACTCAAAACAAACAATTGATGAAAGGTTTGGATGTTGAAAACAAAGCATTGAGAACCTATCAATTCCATAAAAATACAATGAAGAGTTTTGGTGAACTAATTTCAGCTGCTGGATTGGTGCATCATAGTGAAATCGATAGAACTTACATTAATCTACGTGTAGATGTACATAGTGTGGTTCGATACGATGAATTATATCCAGTGGTAGAAACCGGTTCTTACTTGAATAAAGTAAGAGACCATTCACTTACGTAGAATATGTCAAATCAATATATAAGTATAGCTCAGGCCATCGAAAAGGTAGAATTGGCCAATAAAATATTTCAGCAAAATAAAAACGATTATCAAAATCGTCCGAAAGATAAGATTCGTAAAGTTGGTAAAGTTCTTTTAGAAAGAAAACATGAATTTGCTAAAGTAATTTCGAGTGAAATGGGGAAACCCGTTTACGAATCTTTGGCAGAAATCGAAAAATCTGCTCTGAATTGTGATTTTTATGCAGACAATTGTGATGAATTCTTAAAAGATAGATTTTATTCAACCGAAAGATATGATGCAATCGTTAGAAACGAACCTTTGGGTGTGATTTTAGGAATCATGCCATGGAACTTTCCCTTTTGGCAAGTTTTTAGATTCGCTGTTCCAACGATTCTGGCCGGAAATACCATAGTTGTAAAACACGCAAGCAATGTTCCTCAATCGGCTCAATTGATTGAAGAAATCTTTTTGGAAGCAGGTTTTGAAGCAGGTACATATTTGAATTTATCATTAAAAAGCGATGATATAGAAGCTATCATTGAACATCCAATGATTAAAGCAGTTTCTTTGACAGGTAGCGAAAAAGCAGGATCTTCTGTCGCTTCTATTGCTGGAAAAAACATTAAAAAATCCGTTTTAGAATTGGGAGGAAGCAATGCTTTCATCGTTATGAATGATGCCGATTTAGACAATATCATGGATAAAGCCATGAATGCACGATTTAGAAATGCTGGCCAAAGTTGTATTGCTGCCAAACGCTATTTGATTCAAGAAGGAATTTATGATGAATTTTTAAAGCGTTTCACAGAAAGAGTTAGGGCTTTAAAAATGGGTGATCCATTCGATCCTGAAACTCAAATCGGTCCGTTGGCTAGAGAAGATTTAGCCATAGATTTAGAAAAACAGGTCAACGAATCTATCGCTATGGGTGCGCAATTGATTACTGGAGGAAAGCGAAAAGGAGCTTTTTATGAACCGACTATTTTGACGGAAGTAACTTCAGATATGCCCGTTTTTATAGAAGAAACCTTTGGTCCAGTTGCGGCAATTAAAAAATTTAAAACCTTCGATGAAGCCATAGAATTGAGCAACGAAACTACTTTTGGATTGGGAGTTTCAATTTTAGGTGAAAATGTTGAAGAATATGCAGCAAAAGCACATTTGTTTGAAGAAGGAGCAGTTTTCTTTAATCAACTCGTGAGATCTGATCCCAAATTGCCTTTTGGTGGAGTGAAAAAATCTGGATTCGGTAGAGAACTTTCTATCGATGGAATTCATGAATTCGTTAATGTAAAAACCATCGTTCGCTCAAAAGTTTAAATAATTATAAAAATAAAATAAAAAACCTCTCAAATGATTTGATTTTGAGAGGTTTTTTAATTGCTTGATTTTAAGACGGTTAAACGATTTTAAACGTTTGTAAACGCTTACATTCGAATGTAAACGTTTATCTACCGGATAATATTTGTTTTGATGCCCAAATTTGCAACAGAGATTTGAGATAAAGACGAACGACTCGAATCTGAATGTTAAATATTAAAACTTATTATTATGTCACTAAGAAACAAAGTTACCTTAATCGGTAGAACGGGAAAAGATGTTGAAATTGTAAATTTTGACAAAGGAATGATCGCTAAAGTTAGTTTAGCAACTTCGGATTACTACACCAATGCAAAGGGTGAGAAAATCGAAGAAACTCAATGGCACAATTTAGTTGCTTTTGGAAGGACTGCTGAGATTATGCAAAAGTATGTAAATAAAGGTGATGAAATAGCTGTAGAAGGTAAATTGACTTACCGAACTTATGAAGACAAAGAAGGCAGCAAAAGGAATTTCACCGAAATCAAAATGGATAAATTGGTGCTATTAAATGGAAGACCCACGTAAAACTCTGCTTTAGTTTTTTGATTAGAAAATCCCAAATCACTCAGGTGGTTGGGATTTTTTTATTTCAATTAAGTTTGATTTTCATTGATAAATGATTTCGAAAGTATAGATTTTGTCATTGATTTTCAATGTTGTATCAGTAGATTTTATTTCAAACTATTAAAGAAATCAAATTATAAATGCTAAATTTATAACATCGATCAAAATCTCAAAATTCAAAAAAACATCACTTAGTCCAAACAAAATCATACTATGAAATCATCTGTCCCACATAAATTTACTTTAGGAATAGAAGAAGAATATCAAATTATAGATGCTGAAAGTCGTGATTTAGTTTCTCATGTTTACAAAATTATTCGTGAGGGAAAACCAATTTTAAATGAAAGTTTAAAGCATGAAATGCACGCATCGGCCATTGAGTTGGGAACAGGAATTTGTGACAATGTCAGTCATGTGAGAGATGAAATTAGAACTTTGAGAAAAAAGTTGATTGAAATAGCACACGATCAAGGATTAAGAGTGGCAGGTGGAGGCACACATCCATTTTCTGATTGGAAATTGAACGAAATTGTTTCCAACGAAAGATACACCAAAATTGTAAGTGATTTAGGTGATATCGCAAGAGAAAATTTAGTTTTTGGATTGCATGTTCATGTTTCCATTCCCAACAGAGAAGAAGGATTGCGCATTCAGAATGTTGTCAGATATTTTTTACCACATGTTTTTGTTTTATCGACCAATTCCCCTTTTTGGTTGGGAAGAAACACAGGATTTAAATCTTATCGACAAGAAGTTTTTGCGAAGTTTCCGAGAACTGGAATTCCAAGTTATTTTTCAAGTGTCGCAGATTTAGATACTTATATCAATTTGCTCATCAAGACCAAAACCATTGATACTGCTAAGAAAATTTGGTGGGATTTGAGAATTCATCCGGTTTATCCAACGATTGAATTTCGAATTTGTGACATGCCATTTACCATTGAAGAAACCGTTTGTATAGCTGCAATTATTCAAAGTTTAGTTGCGAAAATTTATAAAATGCACAGACAAAATATCAGTTTTAGAGAATACAGAAGAATTTTCATAGCTGAAAATAAATGGCGTGCTGGAAAAGATGGAATCGATGCGCATTTGATCGATTTAGG
>DEQC01000083.1:23673-71234 GCA_002359055.1 Flavobacteriales bacterium UBA3376
GATGATGTAGTCGATGATTTGGGATGTAGAGAAGAAGTTGCTTATGCCAGAGAAATAATCAGAATGGGAACAGGTGCTGATCGACAACTTGAGGTTTTTAAACAAACTGGCGATTTGAAAAAAGTGGTGGATTATATGATCGAACAAACTGAAAAAGAAATTATTCATGCCTAATTCAATTAAAATAGCGCTTTTGGATATGAATGATGGGCAACCCAATTTGGGCATAAAAAACCTATTGGAATTGACCCAAGAATTCATCGATCGATATGGAAATGGAATTTCTTATCAATTATTTGATGTTCGATCCAAATGTCAATTTCCAAAATTCGAAGATTTTGATGTATATATTTCTTCAGGTGGACCTGGAAATCCACATTTTGTCGGTTTGGAATGGGAAGAAAAATTTGTGAAACTTTTGGATCAAATTAAAAATCACAACAAAGAAAACAACCGAAAAAAATATCTTTTTCTGATTTGTCATTCCTTTCAAATGGCTGTCATTCATTGGGAAATCGCAAAAGTTTTGGAAAGGGAATCTTATTCATTTGGTGTGATGCCAATTTACAAAACGGATGCAGGCATGGACGAACCTTTGTTTCAGAATTTGGATCAACCATTTTATGCAGTCGATTCTCGTGAATTTCAATGCGTTTATCCGAATTTACAAAAAATGAAAAAATTAAATATGAATGTTCTGGCAATTGAAAATTCTCGAGACCATCAATCCCTTTCTCGCGCATTGATGGCCATTCGTTTTTCAGAGGAAATCATCGGCACTCAATTTCATCCTGAAGCGAATCCTGAGGATGTGATGTGTAATTTGATCGACGAAAAATACAAAGCTGTTCTCATTCAAAGAATCGGTTTGGAAAATTATTTAAATACTTTGGAATTGGCCGATGATGAAGACAAAATCAAAAGAACTCAAGTCGAAATAATTCCAGGTTTTCTGAAAAATGCCATTGAAAATTTGATGTTTAATAGCCGAGTAAATCATGATATCAGAATACAGAAAAATATTTAATCAACAATTTTCAAAAAAGAAAAATGAGGCTTTGATACATTCAATTGAACAAAATGCTCAAATGAAATTGAATTTTAAAGTCAGTGAAAGTCCAATTTTTCTTACGAGAAGTTTTAAAAATAAAATTTTTCAAGTTTCAGAATCAATCATCGAACAAATAAAAACTAAATCAAATGATGAATTGCAATTGGCTATTCCAAATGAGTTTTTCGTTCCAAACGATAATAAAAATCCAGAGTTTTTGATTTTCGACTATGCCATTTGCCAAAATGAAAATTTAGAAATTGAACCTCAATTGATAGAATTACAAGCTTTTCCTTCTTTGTTTGCATTTATGAAGTTATATGAAGAAAAACTCATAGAAATTTATCCATTTTTAAATGCTTTAGAAAAATCTCTGCCCAAAGATGAATACATTTCAAAACTCAAACAATTGATCATTGGAAATAAAAAAGCAGAAAATGTGATTTTATTGGAAATTTTTCCAGATAAACAGAAAACTTTCATCGATTTTCAAATGACTGAAAAGTATTTATGTATTGAAATCGTTTGTGTCACTCAAATCATAAAAAAAGGAAAGAAATTATTTTATGAGAAAAATGGTCAATTGATTCCTATCCACAGAATTTACAATCGAGTGATTTTCGATGAATTATTTGCGATTGAGCATTTAAAACTCAACTTTGATTTCAGAGAAGAATTGGAAGTCGAATGGGTGACTCATCCCAATTGGTTTTATAAAGTTTCTAAATATTTATTGCCTCAATTAAATCATTCATACATTCCACAATCCTTTTATTTAAAAGATTTTACAGACTTTCAAAATTTAGAAAATTATGTTTTAAAACCATTATTTTCCTTTGCAGGATCAGGAGTTAATTTACATCCGAGCCGAAGCGATTTAGAAGAAATTTCAGACAAAGAAAATTACATTTTACAGAAAAAAGTAAAATACGCAGCTTTGTTTGAGGACATCAATCACGAATTTTCAAAAGCAGAAATTCGTCTGATGTATATTTGGAATTCTTCAGAGGAAAATCCAGAATATTTGATCAATTTGGTTCGAATGACAAAATCGGATATCGCAAATATGGGTGCTATGGATGATCATCAGATTTGGGTGGGATGTTCGTATGCCTTTTTTGATAAAGTTTAACTTAGATTAATTCTAATTTTTTCAAAGAATTTCTATTCAAATTTGAAATAGTTATTTTTAGAAAAAAATTAGCGAAAATGAAAAACAATTATCTTTTTATTGGAATTTTAATCGTTTTGTCCGTTATTTTGATGAGTTTCAATCAAACCAAAGTTGACAAAGGTTATGTAGTGGAGGCGAATCCTAAATTTAAAAATCTAAAAGTCCTGCCTAAGGATATTTCAGAAGAAGGTTTGGATGCAGTGATGGATAATTTCAATGAAGCTTTGGGCGTAAAATGTAGTCATTGTCATGCAAGAGGAGAGAACGGCAGATTGGATTTTGCATCAGATGCAAATATACAGAAGGACATCGCTCGTGAAATGATGAAAATGACCAGTAAAATCAATAGAAAATATTTCAAAGAAAAAGATCCAATGAATTATGCGGTAACTTGTTATACATGTCATAACGGAGAAGCGGTTCCGAGCAAATCGGTACCTACCGAATAAATTCAAATGAAAAAAATTCAATGAATCAAAAACCGAATTAAATTTAATTCGGTTTTTTTATGGAAATCGAGTGCTATTTTCCAATCTTTGCAAAACAAAATTATACATCAAATGTCAGATAATCTTTCAACCAAAAAAGTTTTAGTCGTAGGTTCAGGTGGGCGTGAACATGCCATCGGATGGAAATTCTTAAAAGATTCGATCGAGAATGATTATCCCATTGAACTGTACTTTTCGCCTGGAAATGCTGGAACCGTTGAATTAGGAACCAATGTTAAATTTGATTCTTTGAAGCAAATGCGAGATTTCGCTTTAGAAAAACAAATTGATTTAACTTTTGTAGGACCTGAAGCTGAACTGGCAGAAGGAATAGTCGATTTATTCAAAGAAGTAGGTTTAGAGATTTTCGGTCCTGACCAAAGAGCTGCACAATTGGAATCGAGCAAAGCTTTTGCAAAAGATTTTATGGCAAAATACAATGTCAAAACAGCTGAATACAAAACATTTACTGGGCCGATGTTGGCGATTGAATATTTAGAAACTCACGAATATCCAGTGGTGGTCAAAGCTTCTGGTTTGGCAGCTGGAAAAGGTGTGATCATTTGCAATACTTTTGAAGAAGCAAAGGATGCTGTTTTAGACATAATGGAGTCCAAAGCTTTTGGTGATGCGGGAAGTAAGGTTGTGATTGAAGAATATTTAGATGGATTTGAAGCATCGATTTTATCATTTTTTAATGGAAAAGAAATAGTCCCTTTCATCTCAGCCAAAGACCATAAGAAAATTGGCGATGGAGAAAAAGGTTTAAATACTGGAGGTATGGGTGTTTTGGCCCCAAACCCTCAATTCACTAAAGAACATTATGAAGTTTTCAAAAAGGAAATTTTAGATACAACTTTAGAGGGTTTGCTCAAGGAAGAATTAATTTTTTCAGGAGTTATTTTTTTTGGTTTAATGATTACTTCTAAAGGCGTTTATTTGCTGGAATACAACTTGAGAATGGGAGATCCTGAAGCTCAAGCTACTTTGCCGTTGTTAAAAAATGATTTGTTTGAAACTGTTATGAAATCGAATCGAGGAGAGAGTTTCGAATTGAATTTTTCCAATCAAAAATCTTGTTGTGTAGTGATGGTTTCCGGAGGTTATCCATTGAGTTACGAGAAGGGTTATGAAATTCGAGGTTTGGAAAATGTAAAATGTCCTTATTTTTTAGCCGGTGCACAAATGAGAGATGAGAAAATTGTCACTGCTGGAGGAAGGGTTTTGGGTGTCGTTGGATTGGGTGAAACTATGGCAGAAGCTAGAGAACAAGCTTATGAAAACATCAAGAAAATTCATTTTGACTATGAATATTATCGAAATGATATTGGTTTAATTTAAATCAAGGATTCAATGTTTTATGAAGCGAATTTTAAAGATTTTTAAAAGAATAGTTTTAATTCTTTTTTTTGGACATCTGATTTATATAATCGCTTTAAAATGGATAAATCCACCGATAACCATTACACAATTCAACAGTTGGGTCGATGGTCATGGATTGAGAAAATCACCAATTTCTTTTGCTGAAATGCCTTCCTCCATCAAATTGGCGGTGATTGCATCAGAGGATCAGAAATTCGCTACACATAGCGGTTTCGATGTAGAGCACATCAAAAAAGCAATAGAATTTAACGAAAAGAATCAAGGTGAGAAAATTCGCGGTGGAAGCACTATTTCTCAACAAGTCGCCAAAAATGTTTTTTTATGGCAAAAAAGATCTTGGCTGAGAAAAGGTTTGGAAACGTATTTTACTTTTATGATAGAATGGATATGGGGAAAACAACGAATTTTAGAAGTTTATCTCAACGAAGCTGAAATGGGCATTGGAACTTTTGGAATTGAAGCAGCTTCACAGAAATATTTCAATAAATCAGCTAAAAATTTGACTAAAAATGAAGCTGCAAGAATAGCTGTAAATCTTCCCAATCCTAAAAAATACAGAGTAAATCCACCCAGCCCTTATGTTTCAAAACGAGCAAAATGGGTAGAGAGACAAATGAGAAATTTAGAATCAGATTCAGCCATCAAAGCATTGTTGGAATAATTTCTTAGAAATTTCCACCTTGAATATCCACTTGAATTTTTAGAAGAGCACCATCAGAAGGCGAGCTTTCTTCTGTGGATTTTTTTACAATAAACTCTTGCAATTCCTGAGCACTTGCATCTTCACCCAATTCTACAGCACATTCTCTAATGAAATTTTGAGTAGCATTTTTTGCAGAATAGATAATTTTCCAAGTTTCAGGACTCACATAAATTTGTTGACTTAGATTATGTTCCCATTCGCTTTGAATGGCTTGGATCAATAAAACCTCATAGTTTTTTGCAGTTGATTGAGCTGAAATTCTTCTGATCATAGCCGTTGGTTTGATTCTTTCCAAAAACAAAGCCATGCGTTCATATGCGCTCAATCGCTGAGGAGTGATATGATCTGTACTTATCTTTTGAATTTCCATTTGTCTACGAAGGTTTTCATTGTTCAAGAATTTTTCGATGAGTACATAAGCAATTACTGCAACTAAAATTCCAGGCAAAATTGATATTAAAACAATCAAAGCTGTATTGGTATCCATTTTTTTAATTTAATTCAGACAAATATAGAAATCATTTCTAATTACATCCAATGTAAAATCGATTTTTGTGAGCGCTTACTAATTCCTCTAAAGACTTATAAAATTTAGTCTTTACGATTTTAAAGTTCTCTTAAAATTCCTTAATTTCGCAATAAAAATTTCCTATGTTAAATAATTTGAGCCCTAAAGAGCTAGTACTTGAAAAAATTAAAGAAAAAGGTGGATGGGTAAACACTCATGCACATTTGGACAGAGCTTATTCGTTGACCGAACAAACCTTCTCATTTACAAATTCATATTTAAAAGAAAAATGGCATTTAGTTGATGATATGAAAAGAAATTCTACCGTAGATGATATCTATGCGAGAATGGAACGTGCCATAAACCACTTTTTAGAGCAGGGTGCACAAGCGGTTGGAACTTTTATCGATGTGGATGAAGTGATCGAAGATAGAAGTATTTTAGCTGCACAGCGTTTGAAAGAAAACTACGGAAAAGATATAGAAATTCGTTTTGCAAATCAAGTGTTGAAAGGTGTAATCGATCCGAAAGCACGCGAATGGTTCGATATGTCTGTTCAATTTGTTGATATCATCGGAGGTTTACCTGCAAAAGATTTTGGAAGAGAAGAAGAGCATTTGGATATTTTATTGAGCACTGCCAAAGAACATGGGAAATTAGTTCACGTACACGTGGATCAATTCAATACGGATGAAGAAAAGGAAACTGAACAGTTGGCACGAAAAACTATAGAACATGGGATGCAAGGAAAAGTAACTGCTGTTCACTCGATTTCAGTTGCAGCTCATCCAAAAAAATACCGAATGGAATTGTATGATTTGATCAAAGAAGCCGATATGCATGTGATTTCATGTCCAACAGCTTGGATCGATCACAATAGAACTGAAAGATTGGCACCGAGCCACAACTCAGTAACTCCAGTTGACGAAATGATTCCAGCAGGAATTACAGTTGCATTTGGAACGGATAATATCAACGATATTTACAAACCTTTCTCAGATGGAGATTTATGGACTGAGCTTAGAGTGATGCTTGAAGCTTGTCACTTTTATGATGTTGAACAATTAGCGAATATTGCTACTGTTAACGGATTGAAAGTTCTTGGTATAGAGAAGTAAAATAACTAAATTTACGATAACTTTAATCAATAGAGGCAGGTGTTCTATCTGTCTCTATTTGATTTTAAATATAAGAGGATATGATTTTAAATGTAAAAAATGAAACTTCTAAATTAGAAGCTGTGGTTTTAGGAATTCCAGAATCTATGGGACCAGTTCCTAAACTCGAAGAAACTTATGATGCTAAATCATATGAAACAGTTAAAAACAATGATTATCCTACCGAAGAGCAAATTACATACGAGATGAACGCATTTGAACAAGTGCTTCTGAAGCATGGAGTTCAAGTGTTTAGACCTTGGGTGATTGAGAATTGTAATCAAGTGTTTGCACGTGATGTGGGTATGGCGATTGACGATAAATTTGTTATTGCCAATATTATCCCAGACCGTGCCGATGAACAAGAAGCGTACGAACGTATCATAAATTCAATTGCAAAAGACAAAGTCATAAAAGTTCCTGAAAATGTTCATGTCGAAGGTGGAGATGTGATTTTATGGAATGAATTTATGTTTGTAGGCTGTTATAAACAAGCTGACTATAAACAATACAAAACAGCGAGAACAAATTTTGAAGCCGTTCAATTCTTTAAAGAGCTTTTTCCAAATAAATGGGTGATCGATATGGAATTGAAAAAAGACGATTTCGATCCATACAACGGAATTCTTCATTTGGATTGCACCTTTCAACCGGTAGGTCATAACAAAGCCATTATTTATAAAGATGGTTTTCAAAATAAAATGCATTATGATGTGTTGATTTCACTTTTTGGTAGAGACAATGTATTTGAAGTGACCAAAGAAGAAATGTATTGGATGTGTCCAAATGTTTTTTCAATTTCACCAGAAGTTGTTGTTTCTGAAAAAAACTTTACTCGACTCAACAATCATATGCGTGATGTTTGGGGAATGACCGTTGAAGAAGTTCCTTACAGAAATGTCTCTAAAATGGGCGGACTTTTGAGATGCTCAACCATGCCGTTGATTAGAGAATAAAATTTAAATTAAAACGTTTAATAATAGATTAAAAATTCAATTATGAAACAATATTCAGACACTATACTCATGATTGAACCGGTAGATTTCCGATTCAATACTCAGACTGCAGTTAATAATTATTTCCAAACAAAACCTGAAGATGATAGTACTGCTCAAGAAAAAGCTTTGAAAGAATTCAGAGGAATGGTCGCTAAATTGCGCGAACATGGCGTTAATGTTGTCGTTCTACAAGATACTTTAGATCCTCATACACCTGATTCGATTTTCCCAAATAACTGGATTTCTTTTCATGAAAATAAAATGATCGCTCTCTATCCGATGTTTGCAAAGAATAGAAGAGTTGAACGTAGAGAAGATGATGTACTCGCTTTGTTGGAAGAAAAAGGTTTTGAAGCAGAGGAAATTATGGATTATTCTTCAGCCGAAGAAGACAATGTGTTTTTGGAAGGAACTGGAAGTATAATTTTGGACCGAGTGAACAAAATCGCTTATGCTTGTGTTTCGCCAAGAACCGATGAAGAATTGTTTTACGAATTTTGTGAAGATTTCGAATATGAACCTGTGTTATTTGAAGCCAATCATACCGTTAACAATGAAAGAAAACAAATCTATCACACCAACGTTATGATGTGCGTGGGCGACGTATATGCAGTCATTGCTTTGAGTACAATCGATGATAAAACTGAGAAAGAATTCGTGATCAATAAGTTGACGAGTTCAGGCAAGGAAATTATCGATATTACCGAAGAACAAATGCATCAATTTGCGGGCAATATGTTACAAGTGGGAGGAATTGGAAATTCTAAATATTTGGTAATGTCAGAAAATGCTTACAATTCTTTGACGCAAGAACAAATCGATCAAATCGAAAAATTCAACCCAATCATCAAAGTGGATATCAATACGATAGAAACTTTGGGTGGAGGAAGTGCACGCTGCATGATGGCAGAAGTGTTTTTACCGAAAGCTTAAATAATTCATTATACTTAAAAAACAAAACCTTTGATATTTTCGAATATCAAAGGTTTTTGTCATTTAAAACCTCATTTTTAGAAATAATTCTAAACTTATTTGTTAAGAAAATCTTTCAATTTTTCAGTAAAATAAAACAATACCGACATCACCAACATCATCACAATTCCACTACCTATACCGATCAATAGAGAAGTCGATAAAGAAAAACCTTGGTAAATACACGAAATACTTACCCATCCCATCATCGATAAAAAAGCACAAATATTTTTAAAAGAAAAAAACCTTGAAAATATCTTTTCTCGTTTTCTCCTTGGATTTTCTACTATAACTGTTGTCAATAATTGTAGCAAAAACAATATTGTAGCGATGATCGAAACTGACCAAAGAATTTTTTCGTACCAAGATAATGTTTCAAGCCAATCTAGCATTTCACTTTGTTTCAATTCTTAATATTAGCTTAATTGATTGAAAATTAAGCCCTTAGCTATTTAGGTCAGTTGGTCCCATTTCATCTAACGCAAAATGTGGTTGCTAAATTATAAAAATCTTTAAACATTTTAACATTTCAATAATATTTACTTAACAAATAAGCCGATTTTATCACAATTTTATAACTATTAATGAATTTATCTTTACCTATTTTTGCAACTATGTTATTGAGATTATCAATTTTCTTGCTTTTTGCACTGGTCATAGAACTTTATGCTTACCAAGCCATAAGAACTACATTCGAAAACAAATGGATCATTAGATTTTATACAGTTTTTAGTGTTTTGACAGTGGTTTTTCTTGTTTTTTCATTCAGTCGATTTGACCGAACAGTAGGGCAGAATCCATCGACCTTAATGACAATCGGCCTATTATTGTTGGTGTATGTCCCCAAATTACTCATCGGAGTTTTTATGTTGTTCGAAGATGTTTTCCGAGTGGTTTTTGGTTTGATTAATTATTTCACAGATTCAGCTGAATCGAATTCATTTTTTCCCAGTCGAAGGAAATTCATAAGTCAAATGGCTTTGGCATTTGCATTCATTCCTTTTTCTGGATTGATATATGGAATTTTCAAAGGAAGGTACAATTACAAAGTGATCAAAACACCAATTTATTTTGATGATTTGCCGGACGAATTCGACGGATTTAAAATTCTTCAAATTTCCGACTTACATTGTGGAAGTTTCGACAACAAAGAGAAAATACAATATGGAGTGGATTTGATCAATCAGCAAGATTTCGATATATTGGTTTTTACTGGAGATTTGGTCAATACGCATGCAGAAGAAATGGACGAATGGTACGATGTATTTTCAAAAATTAAACAAGGGAAATTCGGAAATTATTCGATCTTAGGAAATCACGATTATGGTGAATACATCAAATGGCCGTCTTATGAAGATAAGCAAAGGAATTTTGAAGGAATTAAAAGCATTCATCCAAAAATAGGTTGGGATTTATTGTTAAATGAACATCGAATTATAAAAAAGGGAAATTCAGAAATTGCACTAATTGGAGTAGAAAATTGGGGCGCTAAATTTCAACAAAAAGCCGACTTAGCAAAAGCCATTCGAGGAGTTGATAAAAATGCATTCAAAGTCGTTTTGACCCATGATCCATCGCATTGGGATTTGGTGCTTCAAAACGATCCGTTCAACTATCACCTCACGCTTTGCGGACATACGCATGGGATGCAATTCGGGATTGAAATTCCAGGTTGGATCAAGTGGAGTCCTGTGCAATATGTTTACAAACATTGGGCAGGTCTTTATGAAAAAGGAAAACGTTATATTTACGTCAATCGCGGATTTGGCTATCACGCTTATCCAGGAAGAGTTGGAATTTGGCCGGAAATAACTATACTCGAGCTAAAAAAGAAACATATTTCGTAAATTTGAATGATGATTTCACTAACAGAAGAAAATTACTTAAAAGCCATGTTCAATCTTTCACAAGAAACAGGTGAAGTTTTTGTGAATGATTTGAGCAAAGAGTTGGATATAAAAATGCCAAGCGTAACCAGCATGGTCAAACGTTTGGCTTCTAAGAATTTAGTCAATTATCAATCCTATAAACCATTGACATTGACCGATGAAGGGGAGAAGTTGGCGTTGTCGATCATCCGAAAACATCGATTGACAGAAATGTTTTTGGTCGAAAAAATGGGATTTGGTTGGGAAGAAGTACATGAAGTAGCCGAACAAATCGAACATATTCATTCGCCAAAATTCTTTGCCAAAATGGACGAAATGCTCGGTTATCCAACCGTCGATCCACATGGTTCGCCAATTCCAGATTCGCATGGAAATATTCATTTGAAAACCTATCAAAATTTAGCTAATTTCAACAAAGGCGATAAAGTGAAATTTGTAGCTGTGAACAATTCCAGCGATGATTTTTTGAAATTTTTAAATTCAAAGGAAATCAATTTAGGTTTGGTTTTAAAAATTTTGGACAAAGAAGAATTTGATCATTCGATGACGATTTCATTCAACGATAAAACCATAGTTTTAAGCCAAAAAGTAACCCAAAAAATTTTAGTAGAAAAACAATAAAATGCCATTAGAAGAAACGATTTGTGCCACGGCAACCGCTCAAGGTGTTGGAGCTTTGGGAATCATCAGAGTGTCGGGTAAAGATGCTTTTTCGATAGTCGATCAAGTGTTCAAAGGAAAGGATTTGACCAAGGTCGATTCTCACACGGTCAATTATGGATTCATAGTCAAAGATGAAGAAGTCATAGACGAAGTCATGGTTGCAGTGTTTCACGCACCCAGAACCTTTACGGCTGAAAATTTGGTCGAAATCTCCTGTCATGGTTCGCCTTATATTCAACAACATATCATCGATTTATTGATTCAAAAAGGAGCTCGTTTGGCACAAGCCGGTGAATTTACCCAAAGGGCATTTCTGAATGGAAGAATCGATTTAACACAAGCCGAAGCAGTCGCTGATTTGATAGCCGCAGAAAATAAAGCTTCTCATCAAATCGCATTGAATCAAATGCGAGGTGGAATTTCTTCTGAACTGAATCAATTGAGAGAAGAATTGATCAACTTTACAGCTTTGATCGAATTGGAATTGGACTTTTCGGATGAAGATGTGGAATTTGCAGATCGAAGTGAACTCGATGAATTGGTTCAGAAAATCAAACAACAAATCAATCAATTGATTTCTACTTTTGAATATGGAAATGCAGTAAAAAATGGTGTTCCAGTTGCGATTATCGGAAAACCAAATGCTGGAAAATCTACTTTATTGAATTATCTTTTGAACGAAGAACGAGCGATTGTAAGTGATATTGCCGGAACTACGCGCGACACCATAGAAGAAACCATCAACATTCAAGGAATTACTTTTCGATTGATCGATACAGCAGGAATACGAGAAACTACCGATACCATCGAAGCTATAGGAGTAGAAAAAGCCAAAGAAAAAGTTGCTCAAGCCAAAATTGTCATTCATTTGTACGAAGATGACACTGAAATTTTGGATGAATTGTCCGATATGTTGGAAGATAAAACGGTTTTCAATCTGATGAGTAAATTGGATAAATATCCAGAAATGAGGCAAACGGACAACGCTGATTTATCGGAAAGCTGCAAGGATTATCATCATTTTGGAATCTCTGTCAAGGAAAATATCAATTTGGATCGATTGAAATCAGAATTGGTTGAAGTCGTAAAATCAGGCGTTGACGAAAACGCAGTAATCATTACCAACAGCCGTCACAAAGAAGCTTTGATGCATGCTTTACAAGCCATAGAAGATGTCGAGAACGGAATGAAAATCGGCTTAACTGGCGACTTATTGGCCTTTCACTTGAGAGATACTTTACGACACATCGGATCCATCACCGGTCAAATTGACGTCGATAAAGACATACTCGGAACTATCTTCGGGAAGTTTTGTATCGGGAAGTAAAACCTTTACTTTGTTGAGTAGTTTTTACTTATCAAATATTATCAACACATTCAATAGGTATACGATCTAATTTTTTTTAAAAAAATATAATTTCTTTTTAATCAAGTTGTATAATACTGATTGGTTAATATGAAAAATGAAACTAAATTAAACAAGCTATTGTATTCATGGGGGGAGACTTACAAAAAAGTTCAATTGACTTTATGAATTTTTCTTTCACTTCAGGAAAGTGAAAAGTATGTGGACGAAATCAAAGATTTTGTGGAAAGTAAATCCAACGGAACTATTACTTGTGAAGAGCAAAGTCTTTATCGCGTTTTACGAAAATACGAGCACATAGACGTGTTGAAATATGAACTACGCAAAGGAAATAAAGGTCCCGCCAGAAAATATTATTATCTGACAGATTTAGGAAAAAAAACTTTTCGATCAGTTTGTATCCAGAAATATACACTTGTTTTATTCAGAAGAAATCAAAAAACTTTTAAAACTTTAATTATGAAAACAATCACACCTTACCTTATCAGATTCGCATTTTAGCAACATTGCTAACTATCCTATTCAGATATTTATTGTGTCATGGAATAGAAAACGAATCCTCGAGCATTATTGCTTTATCAGCAATTTTATATGGAGTTTCAATGTTCATTTCAGGATGGTATTTTGGAAAGAAAGACGGAGAATATTTACCTATTTATGACGTAGGTTTTAGATTTTATTTCGCCACTTATTTCATCCACAATTTGGTTTCTTATTTATGGTTTGCTTTTGATTTTGAGTCAAGTTATGAAAAAATACTAACCATAAACACAACCGCCTTGATTTGGGGAGCAATTTTAATCATACACTTCATTTTCTATTTATGGACAAGAAAAAATTCAATCAATGATTTAGACAAAAATGACTTTTTTGAATAAAGTTTTCAGATCCAATTCCATTCAAAGTAAATGCAAAACTTGTGTGTAAATTAACACAAGTTTTGTAGTATTCTTGCTTTAAATTAAGCCACCCAACACCCAAACGCCATGGATTGTCTTGAGTAGTGAGTAATTTGCGCTTGAATATATTTTTTATTCTAATGCGAAATTTTTTATGTTTGAGAGATTTAATTACAAATATCATGTTAGCTTTCCATCTTATTAGGTATTTTGTGATAATTTAAAAATTAACCCATGATTATAAATAATCAAACCAACTTATTTATTGAAGAAATTACTGAAAATATATCTGCTACTTCCGATGTAAAAATTTGTACAAACTATTTTACGTTTAATGCCATTTTTGACTTTTTCAAAAAAATTGAAGTTGAAAAACCTATTAAAATACTGATCGAAAACGAACATTTTAATAGCAAAAAATCACTGTTTGTTAACGATATTGCAGAAAACGAAACGGACTCTCAATTACAGTCTTTGTATCGATTAAATCAATCCATTCAATATTTTTCTCAAAAAAATATTCATATTCATACGGGCAATACAGGTGGAAATTCATATATAATAATTGATGATAACGCTTTTCAGTTTGCTCCACACAGTTTTACTGAAACTACTCTTGGTATTATCAAAGATGCTAAACCATATATGATACTAAAATTAATGGGTTCGGCTACTGCATTTAATTCAATCTTCAACCAGCTATGGGAAAATTCAACTCCCATTAATGATGAATTAATCAAACTATATGACTTTGCGCTCCCATTAAAAAGTCCGGAAACACTGTATAAATATTCAATACATGAAATTTTTAAGAATAAAACAACTGAGGACATTCATGAAGATAGATTAAATAGAACAGGGTTTAAATCCACTGTAATTTGGAATAAATTATACAATTTTCAGCAAGATGCAGTGTTAGGCGCAATTGATAAAATCGAAAAGTATAATGGATGTATTATAGCTGATAGTGTTGGTCTAGGTAAAACTTTCGAGGCCTTAGCAGTCATCAAATATTACGAACTTCGTAATGATCGCGTTTTGGTTCTCGCACCGAAAAAACTTAGAGACAACTGGGTTACTTACAGATTAAATGACAAAAGAAATGACCTGGAAAAAGATCGATTTAATTTTGATGTGTTAAATCATACCGATTTATCACGCGATAAAGGGATGTCAGGTGACATTAATTTGGAAATGATCAATTGGGGAAATTATGATTTAGTGGTGATAGATGAATCTCATAACTTTAGAAACAATAATCCCTCTAAAAAAAGACTGTCAAGATATGAAAAGCTACTGCGTGATGTAATCAAAAAAGGAGTGCGAACCAAAGTGCTTCTTTTATCTGCTACGCCTGTGAATACAAGATTAAATGACCTGAAAAACCAATTGATTTTTATTACCGAAGGAAATGATCAAGCCTTAAGAGATGATGGTATTGCAAGTATTGAATTAACTTTAAAACAAGCGCAAACAAGATTCAATGCTTGGATGAAACAAATCAATCCTACCAGAGAAGAATTAATAGAAAAATTAGATGGTGATTATTTTAAGCTTTTGGATATTTTCACGATTTCCCGATCACGCAAACACATCGAAAAATATTACGATGTAGCCAATATCGGAAAATTTCCAACCCGACTTAAGCCTATCTCTATTAATTCTGATTTCGATACAAAAAACACGGAATTTTCCATTACTTATCTAAATGATTATTTAGAATTATTAAATCTGAAATTTTACTCGCCTTTGTACTTTGTATATGATCATAAAAAAGAAGAATATGCAGAGCTTTACGATACGAAAACTAAAACTGGAACAGTATTTAGTCAATTGGATCGTGAGGAAAGTATTATTACTTTGATGCGTGTAAATCTATTGAAACGCTTAGAATCATCCATCCACTCGTTTTGTCTTACTTTAGAAAAAATTCTTAATAACATTAATGAAATTGAATATAAAATCAACAATCACAGAGAATTTGCAAATGATGTCGATGTTTTAGATTTTGACTTCGATGACCAAGCATATTCCGATATGTTTATAGGAGGAAAGGTTAAGGTTTTAATCCAAGATATGGACTTACATAAATTCAAAGAATTTTTAATATCAGACCGCAAAATCATTGAGGAACTACTAATTAAATGTAAAGTAATAACAACGGAGAGAGACCAAAAATTAGCTGATTTAAAAGCGTTGATTCAAGAAAAAATCGAGAATCCCATTAATCCTAACAATAAAAAAGTTTTAGTTTTTTCAGCTTTTGCGGACACAGCAAAATATTTATATGAGCATTGCGCCGGTTATTTTAAAGAAAAATACAATATTAATTCTGCCTTAGTAACAGGAGATGGAACGAATTACACCAATATGAAAAATTGTAAAACTGATTTGCAAAGTATTCTCATCAATTTCTCTCCGCTTTCGAAGCTGCGTCATAGCATATTTCCGGAAGCTAAAGATGAAATTGATCTTTTATTCTGTACAGATTGTATCAGCGAAGGACAAAACTTACAAGATTGTGATTATTTAGTGAATTACGACATCCATTGGAATCCTGTTCGTATCATTCAACGTTTTGGACGTATCGACCGAATTGGTTCTAAAAATCAACAAATCCAATTGGTCAACTTCTATCCACATATCGAATTGGATCAATACATTGATTTGATTCAACGGGTAAAAGGTCGAATGCAAATTTTAGATATTTCTGCTACAGGTGACGATAACGTTATTGATGAACGCGAAAATCAACCAAAAGAATTGGATTATCGTAAAAAACAATTGCAGAAAATGAAAGAAACTGTCGTTGATTTGGAAGATTTAGAAGGTGGAATTTCTATTACAGATTTAACCTTCAATGATTATAAAGTAGATGCCGATCGTATAACAGACGAGGAAATAAAACAATTTGAATTATTCGGGAGTGCAAACTTCTCCTTGGTTGAAAATAATTTAGTCGATCAGCCAAAAGGTGTATTGTTCTGTATTAAAGATTTGAATGAAAATAATTTTGATGATAAACTGAAGAATAATTTATTACATCCTTTCGCTTTAGTGTATATTACTTACGATGGTGAAATAAATATCCCAATGAGAATGGGAAAAAAAGCATTGGACCTCTTTAAAAAATTAGCTTATGGTAAACTGACCGTTAAGGAAGAAAATTTAAAAGAATTCAACCTCAAAACGAAAACAGGGAAACATATGAACACATATGTAGATTTACTAAACCTGGTAAAGAACCATATTTCTGGTGAGGAAAAAATGGTTGAATTACAATCTATCTTTAATCCGAATGGATCGATCATTGGCAATACGACCGCAGCTAATGATTACAAAGTGATTAGTTATTTAATAGTAATGTAGCCTATGAATATTGTAGATAAATTTGGATTTCCTCGTCAATTATTAATCGATTTGCCAATTACTAAAGTCGCACTGAAAAACAATGATTATTCGACTTTGAGCGATCGAAGGCTTTTGGATAACCCTGATATCCAAAGTATTCGAATGAAAGCAATCATCAAACAGGAAACTGCCAATATTCCTCCTTTTCAATCAGAGGATGAATCCTACTTAGAAGTATATTGTGTTGATGTGATTTTACAAGCAGGGACTTATGAAAAATATTATAAGAAAATAGCCCACTTATTGCATAAACTTATTCCGCATCATCTTATAATCATCATTCAATCGGATGACCTTTCGAGGGTCAATTTCAGTTTGGCTACCAAATCTATCAGTAAAAATAGTGAGCAGCTGAGGGTCATTCAAAATGAATTTTATACCGAAAAAATAGATTTTGAAAACGAATCATTTCTTGAAGCTTTACAGTATACAAATGCCAACAAACAGAACCTCAAAACCTTGTATAGCTATTATATACAAGTAGTGCAAAACTATAATTTAGTAGATGCTACCCAGAGATTTGAGTTAAGACCTTATGAACAAACAGAAGAAATGCTCACCCTTCAAGAAGAAATTGAAGCATACCAAACTCAAATCAATCAAAATATAAAACAGCTCACAGCGGCAACACAAATGAGTGAAAAAGTACAGTTAAACACTGACATTCACGCATTGAAAACGAAAATACAAGAATTAAAAAACACCTTATTAAACTATGGAAAAGATCAATAACCTAACGTCTGAAGACATCGTTGAACAAAATATTGAACGATTAAAAGAAATCTTTCCTACTGCATTTGCAGAAGGTAAATTGGTGGTAGAAGAATTACAGGCTTTGGTGGGTGAATACATCGAAGAAAATAAAGAATTCTACCAAATGACTTGGGCAGGTAAAACCGAAGCAAAAAAAGAAGCCAACAAAGTATCTACAGGAACATTACGCCCAAATAAAGCGGATAGTAAAGATTGGGACACCACAGGAAATATATTCATTGAAGGAGATAATTTAGAAGTGCTGAAATTGTTGCAAAAAACCTATAGCAACAAAATCAAAATGATCTATATCGATCCACCTTACAATACAGGTAAAGATTTTGTGTACAAAGACAACTACAAAGACAACTTAACCAATTATTTAGAACTTACAGGGCAAACGGATGGGGATGGCAAAAAACTATCTACCAACACGGATAGTGATGGGCGTTACCACAGTAATTGGCTGAATATGATGTACCCACGTTTAAAATTAGCTCGTAATTTATTGACAGACGATGGCGTCATTTTTATTTCCATTGATGATCACGAACAAGCCAATCTAAAAAAGTTGTGTGATGAGATTTTTGGTGAAGAGAATTTCCTTGCTGCTATAATTTGGAAGAAAAAAGGAGGCGCCCCTAATGACAAAACTATAGGGGCTATTCACGATTATAAATTATTATATTCTAAAAATTTTAATTCTGTAAATCTATTTAAACGAGAAAGAACAGAAGATCAATTGAAAAGATATTCTAATCCTGATAATCATCCAAAAGGAAAATGGGCAGCTGATAATTTAATGGCAAATGTTAAAGGTGGGCGTTTTGTTAGATCTTTAAATTTCCCTATAGTGAATCCTGATACAGGTGAAGAGCATTTTCCTGGGATTGACGGAAATTGGAGATATAACAGAGAAAAAATTGAGATGCTTATTCAAAACAATGAAATATATTTTGGAAAAGATGGTGATGGTAGACCAAAATTAAAACGTTTCTTGAAAGATGTTTCTCAAGGAGTACCTTATCCTACCATTTGGGATTTCGTACCTCAAAATAATTCAGGTTCTAAAGAAATTAAGAAGATTTTTGGTACTGTGAATTATTTTGAGACTCCTAAACCAACACTTTTAATTACTGAATTATTAAAATTAGGTTCTATAGAAGCTGACTTAATTCTTGATTTCTTCTCGGGTTCAGGAACTACAGCACACGCTGTAATGGCATTAAATGCTGAAGATGGAGGTAATAGAAAATGTATTTCGGTGCAACTACCTGAACCAACAGATGAAAAATCTGAAGCGTATAAAGCAGGTTATAAAACCATCGCAGAAATAACCAAAGAACGTATTCGTAGAGCAGGAGAATTAATCAAACAAGAAAATAAGGATAAAGAAAACATTGAAAAATTAGACGTTGGTTTCCGTGCGTTTAAATTAGATAGCTCCAATATTAGAGCTTGGGATACTTCTGTAGATCAATTCGAAGATCAATTAGATATGTTCTTAGAAAACAACGGAGATAGTATTAAAAGTGATCGTACCGAAGAAGATGTTTTGTTTGAGATTTTATTAAAATACGGTTTAGAGCTTACCTTACCCATACAAGAAAAACAGGTGAACCATTGTACCATTTACAATATAGGTTTTGGTGCGATGTACATTTGTTTGAACGATAAAATTACCGTTGAAGTTGCCAAAGCTATTGCAGAATGGCACAAAGATTCAGCAGATGACAAACCATCTGTAATTTTCAAAGATGCTGGTTTTGCTAACGATACAGACAAAACAAATACCGTACAAACCTTACGTCAAGCAGGAATTGAAAATGTAAAATCGATTTAGGTATGGAATCCTTAAAAGAATTGATAGCTCAATTAAACGCCACGGACGAATGTAGCCGTATTGAAGCCAAAAAAGCTTCCGAAATTGGCAAATCGATTATGGAAACGGTTTGTGCATTTGCCAACGAACCTAATTTAGGAGGTGGTTATATAGTATTGGGGGTAGAAAAAGAAGATAATTCAAACAGTCTATTCCCTGAATATATTGTATCGGGCATTCCAACAGAATCCTTAGATAGGATACAAACAGATTTAGCAACTCAGTGTTCGAGTATGTTTAATAAACCGATACGTCCTAACATTAAAGTGGAGACGATTAATGACAGAAACGCTATTATTGTTTTCGTTGAAGAATTAGCCGAAGACCAAAAGCCTTTGTATATTAAAAACAAAGGTTTGCCACAAGGTGCATACCGCAGAATTGGTGCCGCTGATTTGAAAGGAACTGAAGATGATTTAAGCATTTACTACAACTATACGGAGACCTTTGATAATTCGATAGTTAAAGATGCTGAATTGGAAGACCTTTCAGAAGAAAGCATTGAATTGTATCGAAAATACAGAGCTTCGGTAAATGCTGATGCAGAAGAATTGCAATATTCAGACATTGAATTATTAAGATCTATCAATGCGATAAAGAAAAAGAAAGATGAAATGTTAGTCACCTATACAGGTTTACTAACTTTTGGTACTAAAATGGCTTTGCGCCGAATCCTTCCGATGGTTCGTGTTGACTATATACGTGTATCAACCAATGATTGGGTGGAAGATGCAGATAATAGATTCAGTTCTACTTTAGATATGAGAGGCTCTTTGTTAGAATTAGTACAAAGAATTATTCATACCATTAGTGATGATCTGCCAAAGGGTTTTGAACTAACTGATGAAAATATTCAAGCCAAAAATATGGGACTTCCTTTAAGAGTCTTACGTGAGGCAGTTGTAAATGCATTGATACACAGATCTTATAGAGAAAACTCCCCGATTCAGATTATTAGATACCCCAATCGAATTGAAATAATGAACCCAGGATTCTCATTAAAAACTGAAGAACAATTAGGGGAACCAGGCTCGATCAACCGAAATCCACATATTTCTGCCATATTTCACGAAACTAACTTGGCAGAAACCAAAGGTTCAGGAATTAGGACAATGAGAAGGTTAATGGAAAATGTGTCAATGATGCCTCCAACCTTCGAGAGCGATCGTGAAAATAATCGTTTTACGGTTCGACTTTTACTTCACCATCTACTAAATGAGAACGACTTAAATTGGTTGAAGATATTTGATGAATATAAATTGTCAGATAACCAAAAAAGAATATTGGTTTTTATTCGTGAAGTTGGAGCAGTTGATAATTCATCAGCACGTCAGATTAATGGAGCAGAATCAAATATTACAAATTTAGATTTAAGAAAATTAAGAGAAATAGGTTTGCTTGAGCAAATCAATAAAAACAGGCATGCGTATTATCTACCGAGTTCCTTATTAAAGGCAACCTATCAACCAGCTGCTGAAGATACTCTAGTTGGTAATAGACCTAATGCACTACCTACTAACCTTAGTACACTACCTACTAACCTTAGTGCACTACCTTTTGATCTTAGTGCACTACCTTTTGATCTTAGTGCACTACCTGAAGATAGTTTGGGTAAATTATCTAATTTAATGGACCAGATAAATAATTTGCCAAAACGGATAAATGATAAATCGTTAATATCAGAATTAATTCTTCAATTATGTGAAATACACACATTTAAGTTAAATGAATTAGCACTTATAATTGGTCGATCTGATAAATATATATTAAGGGAATTTATAAAACCATTATTAAACGAAAAGAAAATAAGCTACAAGTATCCCGATATGATCAATCACCCAGATCAGGCATATTTAACTACTAACAAACTGAATGATTAAACGATGGCAATGAAAATACAATTTGAGGATAATTTAAAATATCAACAAGATGCCGTAGATGCTGTTGTTGATGTTTTCAAGGGACAAGAAAAATTACAATCAAACTTTACAGTTTTAGCGCCAACTGACCAATCCATTGGTTATGAGGCAGACTTAGGTTATGCTAACAGGTTTAATTTGTTTGATAGACAATTGGTAGACAATACGCAAGAAATACAATTAAGAAATGGTTTGAGATTATCTAAACCACAGGAGATTGATAGAAAAAATCTGCAATATACCATAGAAATGGAAACCGGTACGGGGAAGACTTATGTGTTCACCAAGTCGATTTTTGAATTGAATAAGCGTTACGGTTTCAAAAAGTTTATCATTGTAGTTCCTTCAGTTTCTATACGTGAAGGAATCAATAAATCCTTAGAATTAACGGATGAACATTTTAAAAGTTTATATGATAATGTTCCTTATAAACATTTTATATACGATAGTTCTAATTTGAGTCAAGTCCGTGATTTTGCTACGTCTGATCAAATCAGAATAATGATCATCAACATTCAAGCATTTGCTCGGGATTTAAATTCAAAAAGTAAAGCAAGACGTATCATTTTGGATTATAATGATCGCTTAGGCGCGGTTCCTATGAGTTTGATAAAAGAAACAAATCCGATAGTAATAGTTGATGAGCCACAAAGCACAATGAGTTCATCTTTGCAGAAAGAAGCTATTCAAAATTTAAATCCATTGGCAGTTTATCGTTTTTCAGCCACTCACAAAGAGAAAATTAATCTTTTATACAAGTTTGACGCCATTGATGCATACAACGATAATAAGGTGAAAAAGATTGAAGTAGCATCGATTACAACTCAAAACGAAGTAAGTGATGGCGCATTTGTTCAATGTATGGGCGTGTCTAACAAAAATGGCCTAAAAGCAAAATTAATTTTAGACATCAAAGGTCGTAATGGCAAAGTGTCACGAAAGTCTAAGGATGTCAAATTTGGTGATGATTTGTATGAAATCACCAAACTGGAACAGTATTTTGGATATATTATCAATGAAATAAATATCGAATATGAATACGTTCAATTTACCAATGGTAAATTGATTAAAACAGGAGAGATTGTTGGCGGTGTAAACGACCGAGAAATCAAACGAAAGCTGATTGCTAAAACCATCGAAGAACATTTGGATAAAGAGGTGCAGTTAAACCCCAAAGGAATCAAAGTGTTGAGTTTGTTTTTCATCGATAAAGTTGAAAAATACCGTCAATACGATGAAGAAGGAAATCATTTCAATGGTGATTATGCTGAAATTTTTGAACAAGAATACAATCGTATCATTCAATTGCCAAAATATAAATCTTTATTTGATGAGATTATAGATATCAATACGAATGTTTCTGAAGTACATAAGGGATACTTTTCAAGCGATAAGAAGGGAAAAAAATCAAACTCGAAAGATAAGTTTGAATTTTTTAGAGACACTTCAGGCTCAATAAAAGCTGATGAGGATACTTACAAATTGATAATGAAAGACAAAGAACGTTTGTTGAGTTTTAGCACACCGGTTCGTTTTATATTTTCACATTCGGCATTAAAAGAAGGTTGGGACAATCCGAATGTTTTCCAGATTTGTTTATTGAAAGAAATGGGGGCTTCAGATATCCGACGTCGTCAGGAAATAGGGAGAGGCTTACGCATTGCCGTTGATCAAACTGGTAACCGAATTTATGATGAAAATGTAAATATCCTAACTACAGTAGTCAATGAAAGTTTTGTAGATTTTGTGGAAGGCTACCAAAAAGAGCTGTCAGACGATACAGGAATTAAGTTTGGGTATTTATTAATCGAATCATTCAATACAATTTCAACAGGTACGGACGAATTCAATCAACCTATTTATTTTGGTCAAGAAGAATCAGAAAAGTTATTTAACCACTTTATTGAAAAAGAATATATCGATAGAAGAGGGAAAATTCAAGACAGCTTAAAATTAGCTGTAAAAGAAAACACTGTAGATCTAGGCCAAGAGTACGAAGAGTTAGTGAGTAAACAGATTATTAGTAGAATAAAAGAGGTTGCGGGAAGCTTAGATATCAAAAACAACGAGGAGAAAGTACACGTAAAGCTAAACAAGCAAGTGTATTTATCAGAAGACTTTAAAGCACTTTGGGACTCAATCAAATATAAAACTATTTATAAAGTAGATTTTGATTCAGATGAATTGATCGAGAAATGTATTGATTCACTGAATTACAATATTATGAATGAAAAAGCCAAAGTAGAACATACCATTGCTACTTTATCAGTAAATAAATCTGGAGTGAAAGCTGAAGGTGAAATTAAAAAATATGTAGAGCATCTTGAAACTGAGGTAAACCATCTACCAGATATTATTACGTACCTTCAAAATGAAACAGATTTAACCCGAAAATCATTAGTGAGAATATTAAAAGGCTTAGAACCAAGAGTTTTAAATTATTTTAAAATTAATCCTCAAGCCTTTATAGAGCGGTGTATTGATGTCATTAATCTTCAAAAACGTTTGTTTATAGTTGATGGAATCAAATACGAGAAAATAGGTGAAGGAGCGTACTATGATCAAAAATTGATGGAAGATGAAGATTTGGTGGGGTATTTAAGTAAATACTTGGTCGAATCGACAAAATCAGTGTTCCAACAAACTTTATGTGATTCTCAAGTCGAAGTGAACTTAGCGAAGGAATTTGAAATGAGTGATAACATTTCTCTATATACAAAATTGCCAGGTTGGTTCAAAGTGCCCACACCTTTAGGAACTTATAATCCCGATTGGGCAATTATGTACAATAAAGGTAATGAGGATAAATTGTACTTCGTAACAGAATCAAAAGGAGAATTGTTCACTGATTTAGAATTAAGACCGGTTGAGCAAGGGAAAATTAATTGTGGGAAAGCACATTTTAAGAGTATAGGTGCTAGGATGATTGTAGCTACAAAAATTGAAGACATACAAAATAAAATAAATTCGATTTAAAGATTTTAAATTAGTGATTTTGCCAGTAATTACCATCATAAAAACGTGTTAGTGGTTTTGTTCTTATGCTAAAATAGCAGAAGTTCGAAAGGATTTAGATAGCAGAATTCAATCAAATTTGAATACATTTTAAATGCAGTAAATTATAGAATTTTATGGCTTAATATTCAATTAATATCAAATTCCCATTTGTTCTATAGATTCATTGACCTATGTCAATGTATGAATATTTAAGTATGCTTATTTTTGCAATTGAAGAAAATTAATTTTGAAAATAAAGAGTTAAGATGAGTTTTATAGAAATTGCAAAGAGTAGATACACGACTAAATTGTATGATTCGAACGGTAAAATTTCTGATGAAGACATTGAGCAATTAAAGGAAATTATTAGATTAAGTCCTTCATCAATCAACAGTCAGCCATGGAAATTTACTTTTGTGGGCGAAGGTGAGATGAAGAAAAAGTTAGCTGATTTTGCTTTTTGGAACAAGGATAAAATCAATGCAGCAAGTCATTTGGTAGTTTTCAGTGTGATCGATGATATATCGTTGTTCAAAGCTCAAATCAATGAACATTTAGGCGAGGGTGCAATCAAATATTTTGAAGAATTCTTAGAACCTAAAGGAGAAGCCGAAATTAAAGCTTGGATGAGACATCAGGTTTATTTATCCTTAGGATTCTTTTTATCGGCTTGTGCGAGCATGGGCATCGACAGCACGCCTATGGAAGGTATAGAAAATGACAAATACGACGAAGTACTTGGATATGATGGCTACAAATCATTGTTTGCAGTGTCGATAGGTTACAGGAGTCCAGAGGACAAAAACCAACCATCGAACAATCCTAAATTCCGTTTACCAAAAGAAGAAGTAGTTCAAGCGATTTAAGTTTTTATTTATAAATCAAGTTCATACTCAAAAGTCCGTAAGCAAAAGCTCGACGGACTTTTTTGTTTTTTGTATCGGTTTCAGCGATTTCTTCCAAATTTATATATTTCTACTATTGAATTTGTTGTAGATGGTCATTTAAAATTTAAATGTTAAATTAGTCTGCAATTATATAAAACGCAATTTGTGAAAAGAGTATATACAAAACTAAATGAGCTGTTTTGACAGCTATTTTTTTTAGTGGTAATATTAACAACGCAAGACTGAATTATGAAAGAAATTGAATTAAAAAGTGAAATATTTTGGGTGAAAATTGTTGACTTTCTTCAACAAAATTGGGCTTTAATTGAAATAATTGACTCAAAGATAATTGTATTTTTCATTCAAGATGCATCAATGGTTTTTGACAAAATGGAATTTAATACTATTCAAGAGGCAGAAAATGGACTTTTAAAAAATGGTTTTAAATTATATCTTGACGAAAATGAAAATTTTCAAGATTTTATTGTTCCGCCAAAGAAACCTTATGGAGAATCACTAAGACCTATTTATTCATCTGGACAATATTGGAAATAATGAAAGGAGTTGACTTCTTTCAAACGGAAAATTCGAAATTGATTTATAAAATGAAATAAAAACTACGCCCAATATCGGCTTAGCACAATAATAAGTTAAGTACTCCTTTTCATTCTATCAACTCATCCCTCAATTAAACCACCTGATTTTAGACAACTGTGCAATAAGCCATTATCGCATTTTTTTGATCAAAAATAAATTTTTCAATTTTGAGTGATTTTTGACGTTTTTTTTGTCGAAAAATGATTAGAAATTGATGAAAATGAGTAAAAAATCGATAAATCAGCTATTTTTTTATATATTTGCGCCGGCTTGATGCGAAGAACATAATGATATTTCATTATTCCAACAGAAATGAAGCCATTTCTACAATAATGTTCACACTGCATATTTAAATTTCACCAAAATTTAAAGAACTGTTTTTCGCTTCATCAATAGCTATAAAAACTCTCTATCTAAAAGTATTTCTTATTGTTTTATACAAAACAATTTTATCATAAAACCTTAGGATTAAATGTAAGTTCTAAAAACTTACGTATTTAAATAATTAATTAAAAATCATGAAAAATAAACGTGTAGGAATTATCGGAGCAGGTCCAAGTGGATTAGCGCAATTACGTGCCTTTGAATCTGCCGAAAAAATGGGAATGGAAATTCCTGAAATTGTATGCTTCGAAAAGCAATCGAACTGGGGTGGAATGTGGAATTATACTTGGCGAACTGGAGTTGGAAAATACGGTGAGCCAATACATGGAAGTATGTATAAATACCTTTGGTCAAACGGACCTAAAGAATGCTTAGAGTTATCAGACTATACTTTTGATGAGCATTTTAAAAAACCAATTTCTTCATATCCACCACGTCCTGTACTTTTCGATTATATTCAAGGACGAATTAATAAAAGTAATGCAAAGGATTTCATTCGCTTTAACACCACAGCACGCTGGATGACTTATGATGAAGAAACAAAGAAATTCACACTATACTTAGATGATTTGAAGAATAATCGAACCTATTCGGAGGTTTTTGACTACCTAATTGTGGCTACTGGACACTTTTCAACGCCGAACATGCCTTACTTTGAAGGTATAGATGATTTTCCTGGGGCAGTGATGCACGCTCATGACTTTAGAGGAGCAGACCAATTTATCGATCAAGATTTATTATTGATTGGAAGTAGCTATTCAGCCGAAGATATTGCCGTACAATGTTATAAACATGGAGCGAAATCCGTTACCCTAAGTTACCGTTCAAACCCAATTGGAGTGGATTGGCCTGAAGGAATTGAGGAGCGTCCGTTGGTTACCCATTTTGAAGGAGAAGTCGCTCACTTTAAGGATGGAACAAGTAAAAAGTTCAATGGTGTAGTGATGTGCACAGGATACCAACACAAGTTTCCTTTCCTTCCAGATTATTTACGTCTGAAAACCAAAAACAACCTCTATCCAGACCATATTTATAAAGGTATTTTCTTTCAGGATTTACCTCAACTGATATACTTAGGAATGCAAGACCAGTATTATACATTTAACATGTTTGATACGCAGGCGTGGTTAGCAAGAGATTATATGATGGGTAAATTTGAAATGCCTTCTAAAGAAGAAAGACGAAAAGATATTGATAAATGGTTAGAAAAATACGATAAAGTAGAAGATGCCAATGATGATATTGATTTTCAAGCAGCTTACATAAAAGATCTGATTTCTTATACAGATTATCCTGATTTCAATATTGATAAAGTAGGTGAAATGTTTAAACAATGGTTGAGAGACAAAGAAAATGATATTTTGACATACAGAGATAAGAGATTCAGGTCGGTAATCACAGGCACACTTGCTGCTGAGCATCACACCAATTGGATGGATGAGTTAGATGACAGTAAAAAGCGTTATCTAATGAGTGAAGAGGAAATCGAAAAATCAGAAACTCATGCTGTAGAAGAAGTATAAAGCTTTTTATCTTCAAGCTAAAAATTCAAAAGCCGTTTTCAAATCATGAAAATGGCTTTTATTTTTATTCTAAACCAAAAAGAACTAAAACTCCCACATTTCAATTAAGTATTAAAAACTGACTTTCAATAATCTAAGAAAACAACTCTTTTGTTAATCTATTTTTTAATGTTAAATTAGGGAAATAAAACCAAAGACAATGATTCAAATAAGTTGTGTTCGGAATGAGTTGTGTGGTTTTGTTTTATAAAGTGAGATTGGTTGAGAATTTGTAATAAAAGTTCTTCTAAATTCTAAACATAAAAAATAAATTCATTTATTTTGTAAGGTGGAAAAAATTGGTCAAATAGAAATTAAAGTTTCTGGCAAAGTCGGAAACGTAGATATAAATCTTGATAACTTCGATATCAAGGAGATAATTTCTATTTTAGAAAATGTAGAAGATTTATTATACTCAGGAGACAAGAAAAATCGTCCGATTATTACCTATGAAATTAAAGAAGGCTCTGTAAGGAATATATTTAAAACTAGTATTCAATATATTGTAAGCTTTAATGCCGTTCTTGGATTAATCGCTAGAACCAACTCTATTGATTATTTAGATTTAAATACTGCAAAGTCAATTGAAAAACTCCAAGAGATTTCTATTATGAAAGACTTTACATTTGAAATTTCTACATCAATAGACGGAACAAATAAAATTCATATAGATAAATTTACAAACTTTAAAAGAACGGAAGTTTTATGGGCAGATGCCGAATTTTATTTTTATGGAAAAGTAACAAATGCAGGAGGTAAAGACAAAGCAAATATTCATTTATTAACAGATGAATATGGGATTGTAAGAATACAAACACCTATTACTTTTTTAGAGCAACAAGAAGAAAATATATTATATAAATCTTTGGGAATTAGAGCAAAAGGCAAACAACATTCAGAGAATGGTGAAATTGATTTTACAAGTTTAGATTTTATTGAGCTAATTGACTATAATCCAATCTTTGATGAAGATTATCTTAAATCATTGAGAGATAAAGCTAAAAGCTCATGGTTAAAAAACATTAACTCTGACGAATGGTTAAGGCAAATACGAGATAATTATGAAATCTAATTGTGTTTTATTAGATACTAGTTTTTTTATTAGATTTTTGAATGATGAAGATCCATTATTCAAAAATGCAATGGGGTATTATAAATACTTTTTATCTAATGAAATTAAAATGTTTATATCTACTATTTCAATTGCGGAATACTGTACTGGTGGAACCATTGACGAACTTCCATTGAGAAATCTTGCTATACTTCCTTTTAATTTAAATCACTCAATAAAAACAGGTGAAATTGCGAAAACAGTATTTTCAAATAAAGGAAAATTAAAATTAAATGAGAGAAATATTATACCAAATGATTCAAAATTATTTTCTCAAGCAGATGTAGAAACTAACATTATTTATTACTTGTCTTCAGACGCTGAAAGCCTAAAAATATACAACCTTCTGAAAGAAGAAAGCAGCCCATTGAAATTTAACTTCATCGACTTAAAAATTCAACCAAATGAATATTTTGGAATTTTAGATTTATAAAAAATACTACAACAAATATTGCCTTGGCGAACCTTATTGTCAACAAAACAAATATCAAAATCAACCCTTCAACAATTCAATAAAAAATAATCTCTCACGATCTAAGAAAACAAGTCTTTTGTTAATCTGTTTTTAAATGTTAAATTAGTCTGCAATTATAGAAACACAGCTTGCGAAAGCTTGTATTGGCAACGAATTGCATTTTGTATTGGGTAGATTAATTATAGCAGAAATCATTGATAAACATTATGAAAAAACTACTTTTAAACTTTTTATTTTTTATAGCGAGTGCGAATATATTATTTGGACAAAAAATTTTCAATAAAAAATATTCTTTTGAACAACAAGCATTAACAGTTGCTTTTGTACCAATCGTTAATAATGATTTTTCTGAAAATGATAATATTGCAAACGATATTCTAAAAGACACTCTGAATTTAAAGTTTTTAGATGTTTCTACATTGAGATCCAAGCTTGATTCAGAAACTTTCAATATCCTAAAGAAAATTGCTGAAAAAGATTATAAAAGAAGAGAACTAAAGGAATTTCCTAATTTGAAAACAATTATCAGTCAACAAGAAATTGATTTCATCAAACAAAGTTTTCAAAATGCAGACCTTTTACTTTTTCCAATAGTTTTTCATATCGAACAGAGAGGAGGGGTGACCTTTGGTAGTTCGAAATTTAGATTGTACGATTTGAATTCAGGCGAATTTATTCAACAATTCACAGAAAAAACAAATGTGAATCTTTCAGGCGATGCAGGTTTGGGAATGATGACAGGTTTTTTAATTATCAGCGAAAAAAATGATTTATTAAAGAATATTTCACAAATATAATAACTTGGATAATACTCGAAATTTCATATTTAAACTTTTATAAACACATCATGAGAAAATTTTTTACTTTAATTTTTTTATCTACATTTTTAATTAGCTGTCAAATCAATTCTACTTCATCCAATAGAGAATCAGATAAGCGAGAAGCTGAAAAAATCACCAATGAATTTTACAATTATTTGGAAAAGAAGGAGTTTGAAAATGCTGCGAATTTATTTAGCGAAAAATTTTTCGCAGTAACTGACAAAGATAAACTTTACGAAATTTTTAATGCCACATTGAATGATTGTGGTAATTTGACAGATTTTTCAATTGTAGATTGGAGTACATTTGTTGTTAAAGGCACAAATCCTAAATCTGAATATTTATTTTATTACAAAGTCTCAAGAGAGAAAAAAGAAACCTTGGAAGAAATTGGAATGATCAAAGAAAATGACTCGATAAAGATTGTAAGCTATCATGTAAGTGTTGATAGGTTGTCTGAATAATGATAGTTTGTAGCTTAGTATATTGAATGCTTTGAATATTTTCAGATCATTTTTATAATCTTTTTTTTATCTAAAATTTAAACCAAATGAAAAGTATAGTTAAATTATCATTCATAATTTCAATTTTAACATTTAACATTTCTTGTGGAGGCAAAGATTGTAATTTAATTGACGGAAACTTTGACAGTTACAAGCATGCAATGCAAGTCATAAAATCTTCTGACTTTGAGTTTTCTGATCACTGTGATACAAGTAAAAGCTCTTGGATTTATAGCGCAGAATATTATTCTTGCGATGGTAAAACAGGTTATTTTATAATAGAAACTAAATCAAAAAATTACATTCACAGTGAAGTGCCAATTGAATTGTGGCACGAATTTAAAAATGCAGATTCATTTGGTAAATATTATAATCGTAGAATAAAAGGTAGATTTCGATTAACTTTATGAAAATAAAACTTCAAGAACAATTTCAGAAAATTTTCGCTTTTAGTGCTTAGCTCATAAATTTTTCAAATTTTTCTTATCGAATACTTTATTCAAAATTAAGCTAAGTCTTCACTCTCGTAAAACCCAACTCTTTTGTTAATCTGTTTTTAAATGTTAAATTAGAGAGAAATATATTTTTTTAAATATAAGATATTATTCACTGATTTGTAGATAGTTATTGATAAGTTGATAAAATAGAAAGTACATGAGAGCTTTTAATGATAGGGAAAAGGAAATTATAAAAATGTTGGCAAAAATTAATCTTGCAAACACTGAATTTTTTAGTTCCTTTCTTCATAAAAATTACTTCACAGTAGAAAGCAAAAAAGCTTTATTTGTTTATACGAACCAAAAGACAGTTTTACTGTATTTGGAAAATGAATTGTTCAATGATTTGACAAAAAGAAGAGAAGAATTAGGAAAACTTTTTGAATTACTTTCTTTGATCAGTTATTTGAAAGAAAAAAGATACATATCTATCTATCCAAACCACGATGTTTTAAAATCTGAACTTATTGTCATGAGAGAAGATTTTAACTCAATAAATAAAAGTGGAAATATCGATGATAAATTATTCTTAAATGAAAAGGGATTTTACATTAAAACAAGTGAGCCCGAAAATATATACGGCTCAGATGATAAAATTGCATTTATTGCTATCAATTTAGGTGAGGATATCTTCAATCTCATCATCAAAAATTTCATGGGTCTTCTTTATGTTTCGGAAGAATTAATTGAGTTGACCGAACGAAATTTCAAATCTCAAGAAGACATACGGTTCCAAAAACAGCAAATTGCGACTTGGATAAGTATTCTAATTGCATTTCTACTTGGTATATGGAGTATCTATTTCCAACTCGACGGTTTTAAGAATAAAGATTCTGAAATGATTAATTTAATTGAACATCAAGATAAATGGTTTGACAAAATCGATAGCTCAATTGATGAATTAAATAAAAACTTAACAGAAGAAAAATCAGACAGTCTTAATAATAATTTATAAAATTGAGGTCAAACAATTTTTTACCCAAGTCCCTAAACCTCCAATTCTTCGTCCCCTCAACCCCTCATTTCAACTACTGTTTCAAATCATCTAAATGTTTTTTACTATGCTAACAAATTGTTTTATCTTTAATGATTCATGAGCAATCATAGTCGCTTCATGAATATCAGACATAGGATATCAATATGATCAATGTAAATAATTCGAGAAGTTTTGGAAAGGTAATCGCTGTTCGTGGAAGTGTAGTCGATGTATTTTTTGAGCAAGATCTTCCGGCCATCAATCACATAGTGAAAACAGGTGAGGATTTTGAAATTATTTTAGAGGTGCACATGCAACTCGACGATAAACGCGTGCGTTGTGTGGCGCTAAATCCTACCCAAGGTTTGGAAAGAGGTATGAATGCTATTTCGACGCTCGAACCTTTAAAAGTTCCTGTGGGACCGGACGTCTTGGGACATATGTTTGATGTTTTTGGTAATCCTTTAGATTTGCATGAATTGCCCGAAGATTTAGAACGAAGAAGTATTCATAATCAACCGCCACCTTTGTCCGAACGCGCGACTTCTTCTCAAGTTTTTGAAACTGGCATCAAAGCCATCGATGTATTATTGCCCTTGGAAAGAGGAGGGAAAGCTGGATTATTTGGTGGAGCAGGAGTAGGTAAAACCGTTTTGTTGACAGAGCTGATTCACAACATGGTGAAAAATCATCAGGGAGTCAGTATGTTTTGTGGAATTGGAGAACGCAGCAGAGAAGGTTTAGAGTTGTACGAAGAAATGTCCGAAGCTGGTGTACTCGATGATATGGTGATGATTTTTGGTCAAATGAATGAACTCCCAGGTGCCAGATTTCGAGTAGGACATGCAGCTTTGACCATGGCTGAATATTTTAGAGACGATGAAAACAAAGATGTTTTATTGTTGATTGACAATGTTTTTAGATTCATTCAAGCCGGTATGGAAGTTTCGGGTTTACTGGGACAAATGCCTTCGAGATTGGGGTATCAACCGACGATGAGTACTGAATTGTCACAATTAGAAGAGCGAATTTCCAATACAAAAACTGGAGCGATTACTTCTATTCAAGCGGTTTATGTACCAGCGGATGATTTGACTGATCCGGCAGCGGTTCATACTTTTTCTCATTTGTCGGCGACCATTACTTTATCCAGAAAAAGGGCGAGTGAAGGGATGTATCCCGCCATCGATTTATTACAATCGAATTCGAAAATGGCAACGCCTGTGATTATAGGTGAAAGACATTACAACATCGCTCAATCCATCCGACAAACTTTAGCCGAATATGACGAACTCAAGGATATCATTGCTATGCTCGGTTTGGAGCAATTGTCCATCAAGGATCAACGAACCGTAAATCGTGCGCGAAGATTAGAGCGTTTTCTCACCCAACCTTTTTATACGACAGAACAATTTTCTCAATACAAAGGAAGGACGGTGAGTCTTGAAGACGCTTTGACAGGATGTGAGCGGATTTTGAGTGATGAATTCAATGATTATCCAGAAAGTTATTTTTATATGATTGGGACAATCGATGAAGTGATTGAAAAAGCAGAACTAAATCTATAAAAGATGGAAGAACTCAGCATGCACCTTAAAATATTGCTTCCGTATGAAATCTTTGCAGATGTCAAAGGAGTGAAACGAATTGTGGTCGAAACGACTGCCGGTTCGCATGGGATTTTACCCCGTCGATTGGATTGTGCTGCTGCTTTGCAAGCTGGGATTTTGTTGTATGAAACAGATGAAGGTGAAAAATATGTTGCAATAAACGAAGGCATTTTGATCAAAACAGGTCAAGAGGTTTTGGTTTCTGTGAGAAATGCATTAGGCGATGCACCACTCGGAGAATTGAAAAAAATGGTCAGAGAGGAGATGTTGGCTTTGGATGAACTCGAAGTCGATGCACGTACAGTGATGGCTAAATTGGAAACAGGATTTTTACAAAGTTTTCAAAAATTAAGAAATTAATACAATGGAAAATAAACCAAAACCCAAAGACGATTTCGAGCAACTCATAGGAGAAAAAGAAGAGAGAAAGCTCGAGGCTAAACGCAACCCAGCAAGCATTTGGTCGGGTTTGGGTTTGTTTGGTATGGTCGGTTGGTCTGTGGCAGTTCCTACGATTTTAGGCATTGCATTGGGGTATTGGTTGGATAAAAAATTGGATACAGATTTTTCGTGGACACTTAGTTTGTTGTTTGGAGGACTTATTTTGGGATGTATCATGGCTTGGAGTTGGGTTGATAAGGAAGATAAAAATATTCACAAGAAAAAATAAAGGAATAAATGGATGAAGTTTTAAGTTTTATTTTAACTTTTTTAGCTGGAATTGGTTTGGGAGTTTTCTTTTTTGGTGGTTTATGGATAACCGTTCAAAAAGGCTTACAATCGAAAAATGCTTCTTTGATTTTTATGGCAAGTTTAATTGTCAGAGTAGCCGTTGTGATGCTCGGATTTTATTATATAGCCATCGATGATTGGAAGAAAATATTAATTTGTCTTTTAGGATTTATGATAGCGAGATTTGTTTTTACGCGTTGGGCAAAAAGCAATAGAAATTTAGAAGAAAATTTAATCAATAAACAAAGCGATGAGAATTAGTCCTGATGAGATAGTATTTTGGGAATATGGTTTTATCAATTTGAATTTAACCATAGTCATGACTTGGGCAATTATGATTTTGCTCGTCATTGGCGCTTGGTTAATTACACGAAATCTAAAAACCAGTATTAATAATCGTTCCCGTTGGCAGAATATTTTAGAAATAATCGTTTTATTGATCAATGATCAAATCAAAGAAATAGGATTAAAGAATCCAAAAAAATACATAGGATTTATTGGCACGCTATTTTTGTTCATCGCTGTGTCGAGTATTTTATCGATCATACCTTGGTACGAACCACCAACAGCGTCATTGTCAACTACAGTAGCATTGGCCATATCCGTATTTATATCCGTTCCGGTTTTTGGCATTGCAGAAAGAGGATTTTGGAAATATTTGAAAACTTATATAGAGCCCAAATTTTTCATGTTGCCTTTAAATATCATTAGTGAAATTTCTCGAACCATTGCCTTAGCGATTCGTTTGTTTGGTAATATGATGAGCAGTGGATTGGTCGCCACGATTTTGATTTCATTGGCTCCATTTTTCTTTCCCATGATTATGGATGCTTTGGGATTATTGACAGGAGTGATTCAGGCATATATTTTCGCCATTTTAGCATCGGTTTATATCGCTGCAGCCACTCAAAATGAAGAGGAAGAAATTTCAAACGTAGAACTTCAACAATTAAATGATAAAAACTTAAATTAATTTAAAAATAAAACAAATAAACATATGGATAGCGTAACTATTATTGGATTGGTTTCTATAATCACAGCAGGTTTTACAATTGCCATTGGCGGTATGATGCCATCTTTGGCAGAAGGTCGAGCAGTAGCCAAAGCATTGGATGCCATCGCTCAACAACCCGATGCTTCATCGACAGTTTCAAGAACTTTGTTCGTGGGTTTAGCCATGATTGAAACAACCTTGATTTACTGTTTTGTGGTTTCGATGATATTGATTTTTGCCAATCCTTTTTGGAATCATTTTATAGGTTAAATTAATATGGAAGTTGATTGGTTTACAGTAATTGCCCAAATTCTTAACTTTCTTGTTTTGGTTTGGTTGCTCAAACGGTTTTTATACAAACCGGTTTTGAATGCTATTGACGAAAGAGAAAAAAAGATAGCATCAGAATTAGAAGATGCAGCTTTACATAAAGCGGAAGCAAGAAAGGAAAAAGAGAAATTTCTTCAAAAAAATAAAACTTTTGACGATGAACTCGATACTAAAATGGCAGAGGTTCGTCAAAAAATCGAATCGAAAAAACAACGATTATTTGAAGAAGCACGCTTGGAATCTGAAGCTTTACAAGCGCAATTGAAAGCATCTTTGGAAAAACAAGAAGACGATATCAAAGAGAAAATTAAGTCAAAAACAAAAGAAGAAGTGCTTGCTATCGCAGGAAAAATCCTTTCAGATATCGCCGATGTGGATTTAGAAGAGCAAATCATTCGGGTTTTTATCGATAAAATTAAAAACTTGGATGAGGCTGAAAAATCTAAACTTTTGGAAGCCCTTCATACCACGCATGGCAAAGTGAAAATCATCAGTGCTTTTGAACTTTCAGATGCTTCTAAAAAGCAATTAGAAACAGTACTTCGTGAATTAAAAGCTGACTTGGATATTTCCTATGAATTAAATTCAAAAATTGTCAGCGGAGTCGTTTTAGAAACTCAAAACTTTCAATTGTCCTGGAGTATTGATTCGTTTTTATCATCTATGAAAACAGACATTATTTAAAACAAAAGAATGAGTTCAATCGATTTAAATCAAATAGTTGATGATGCATTTAATGAGCTAAGCCAAAATCGAAATAAAAGTAAATCAGCACTTCATATTCGAGAAAAAGGCGTAGTGAAAAATGTATCGGCAGGAGTTGCAACCGTTACCGGATTGCCTGGTGTTGGTTTTGGTGAATTGTTGGCTTTTCCCAACGATATGTATGGCATGGTTTTCAACCTTGATGAAAAAGAAATTGGCGTTGTTTTGTTGGGAAATAGTGAGCAGATTCAAGCCGGAAATACAGTTCATAGAACTTATAGAGTGGCAGATATTCCCGTAGGTGAAATGTTGTTGGGAAGAGTAATTGATTCGCTTGGAAATCCGTTAGATGATGAAGGGGAAATCGTTTTTGAAGAAAGATATCCGATTGAGCGTCCAGCACCACCGATTATGAGTCGTCAAGCGATTAGAAAACCACTACAAACCGGAATAAAAGTCATCGATGCGATTATTCCCATCGGTAGAGGACAGCGCGAATTGATTTTGGGTGATCGACAAACAGGGAAAACTTCCATTGTCATCGATACTATCATCAATCAAAAAGATCAAGATGTAGTTTGTGTATATTGTGCCATTGGTCAACGAACAGCTGCCGTAGCGCGCGTGATTTCAGATTTAGAAACCAACGATGCAATGGAATATACGGTGGTAGTGGTAGCCGAAGGCAATAGTTCTCCAGGTTTGCAATACATCACACCTTATGCAGCGACGAGTATTGCAGAATATTTTATGGAACAAGGGCGAGATGTTTTGATTGTTTATGATGATTTAACGAAACATGCCCGTGCCTATCGCGAATTGTCTTTATTGTTGAGAAGACCACCCGGAAGAGAAGCATTTCCAGGTGATATTTTTTATGTGCATTCCAGACTTTTAGAAAGATCGACGCATTTGAACGAATTGCACGGAGGAGGTTCGTTGACGGCTTTGCCCATCGTAGAAACACAAGCACAAGATATTTCTGCATATATTCCCACCAATATTATTTCGATTACAGATGGTCAAATTTATTTGTCTCCAAAATTATTTGAATTGGGAATGCTTCCTGCGGCGGATATAGGGATGTCGGTTTCTCGTGTGGGAGGAAAAGCGCAACTTAGAGTGTATCAAAGTGTGGCGGGAAATTTAAAGTTGGCTTATGCACAATCTGAGGAATTAGAAACTTTTGCTCGATTTGGAACGCGTTTAGACAAAGAAACTCAGAAAAGTATTGAACGTGGAAAACGCATCCGAGCGATTTTCAAACAACCGGAACAAAGTCCAGTGTCCGTGCCTGAACAAGTTTTGGTTTTATTTGCTTTGGTTCATGGTGTTTTTGACGATGTGCCCTTGGATCGCATGACCGAAGCCGAACATCAAGTGCGTACTAAACATAGCGATTTACCCAAAGAAATTTTGAATCGTATTTATGATTCAAAAAATCTAAATGATGAAGAACAAGAAGTCATTATTTCTTTGGCAAAAGAAGCGATTCAGAATATTTTGGACGAAGAAAAACTGAATAGCAATGGCTGAAACTTTAATTCAATTACAAAGAAAAAAGAAAAGTGCAGCTGATTTATCATCTGTTGTTCGGGTGATGAAAGCCATGGCGATGTCCAATATTACTCAATTCGAACTTGCGGTTAACTCTTTGCAAGAATATTATCGAACGATTTCCTACGGATTATATGCTTGTATGACCACCGAAAATATTTCGATTGTAAATGATTCAAATTTAAAAGGAAAACCTTCTGTAGTTGTGATTTTCGGTTCGGATCAAGGATTGGTCGGCAGATTCAACGATTCGATTTATTTGCATGCGCAAAATACTTTAAAGGAATTGCCGGGAGAAATTGAAGTCTGGGCAATAGGAGAAAGGATTTATGCTTTATTGATGGATGAGGGCATCGAGCCGACTAAATATTTCAATGTTCCTAATTCTGTAGAAGCTATCACGCCTTTGGTCAATCAGATTTTAATCGAAAGTGAAAAAATTGGTCAAGGCATTCAAGATTATAATTTATTTATTTTCCATAATCAACCGACCGAAGACGCTAATTATAAACAACAAAACAGTCGATTGTTTCCACCGGATAGCGATTGGGAAAAATCTATTCTTGAAATCCAATGGCCCAATCAATCGATTCCTCAAGTCATCGGTCAAGCCGAAATTACGATGCGCGTTTTGATCAGAGAATATCTTTTTGTGTCGCTATACAAGGCATGTGCTGAATCTTTGGCCGCTGAAAATGCCAGTCGATTGGATGCCATGGAAAGAGCCGAAAAGAATATTGAAGAAGTAGTAGATGAATTGGATTTGAGTTATAATCGCTTAAGACAAAGCATGATCGACGGCGAACTTTTCGATTTGATCGCTGGGTTCGAAGTTTTAAAGAAAGATGATACTTAACTCTTGGATATTTTGAGATTGCATACTGATTAAAAAAAATAACTTATAATCGCTTAAACTAATTCTTCTTTTGGTAGTCACTCCTTTTAATGATTATGGGCGTTCTCAACGAGTGTATGAATCGCGATATTCAGGTTTGGACGATTAAAGATAATTATAGATTGGGCAGTGATATCAACTCCAAAGTTTTGGCATTTGCTTTTGGATTATCGGCTGAAATAGAACGAAATCTAATTTCTCAACGAACCAAAGAAGCTTTGGTTAGAAAACGTGCAGAAGGCGTTATTCTCGGTCTTCCTAAAGGAAGTAAATCTGCAAAAACCAAACTCACAGGTCAAGAAAAGAAAATCCAAGAATTGTTGGACAAAAAAGTCTCGTATTCCACCATTGGTCGGATTTTGGGCGTGCATCGATTGACTGTAAGCAACTTTGTGAAGGAAAGGATGAAAGATTATAATTGAAACACTAAAGTTATTATTCACAAAACCTATTTCAACTATATGACATTAAACGATTTATGTTTAAGGCATAATTTGTTTGTTAAAATTTAAATGTTAAATTAGTCAAAAAATTAACGACACTGCGTCCATAAGGAATATATCCGCAATAAAGAGGGCATAAGTGTCGGATATACTAATGTTGTGCACAATTAAGTATTAAACAAAATAAAATCAATTATATGGGACTATTTTCATTTAAATCCAAGAAAAACTTATTTGAAGTTATAGGATTGCAATTAAATTCTAACTTAGAATCAAAGCTTGAAAAAACAAACGAAACCGATAGTTTTATCGATTATTCAGTAAAAATCAAAGATAATTTTGATGTTTTTAATAATGCGACATTTAAATTTTTTGATAAAAAGAAGGATTTATCAGGCACTTCTTCGTTCAATATTATTTTTGAGTCCAAGGATAAGGGATTAACCATAAACAAAATCAAAAATATAGTTGATACGATTTCTAAGGAATACGGCAAAGATCGAAGAGGTAACGGAAAGTGGACTAACGAAGATGATAATTCAATCACAACCTATTGGGAAGGTAGAGAATGGATTATTAATTCAAAAGGAAAAACTCACACGAAAATCAAAAAAAATTGCGCTCAAATAAATTTACATTTTCATTTAGATGAAGGAATAGATTTTGCCATAATCGGTGCAAGCAATTTAGTTAAATAATATAAAATTAATAATCTAAAAAAACATTGTAACAATGAAAAATTATCTCATTTTAATCCTCGCTTTAATTGTTATTACTTCTTGTAAAGAGAGTAAAGAAAACAAAGAAGAAATCATAAAAGAAAACATCTCAAATAAAATAAAACAAAATTTTAAAGATCCTGACAGCTTCGAATTTGTAAGTATGAATTTGAAAGAAAAAGAAACAGTCAAGGAAAGGAAAAAAGTCAACAATGAAAAAAAAGTAGAAGAAGTTAAAGAATTATATGAAAAATTAGGATCTAAAGATTCAAAAGAATTATTGGAGTCTATGCAGAAAGAACTTGAATTTCTAAATAAACAGACTGATGACGATAAAACAGCTGTTTTCAAATATGATTTTGTTGCAAAAGGCACCAATAGTTTTGGAGGTAAAATTCAAACAAAATATTTAGTACGAGTATTAAACGATGAAAATTATACAGTCCTAAGCTTTGGTAAAAATGATTAACTCAACAGTCGTTTGAAAACTGTGCACAACAAACATATTGCCGTCAGGCAGGCAAAGTGCTTCCGTTTGAAATTTATTTGTAAATTTAAACATTGTCGCTCGCTTGGAATTTTCTACTGAAAATCCCGCCCGAACGGCAATATACAAACCGTTATGCCTCACCCTAAAAGACAGAAACGACAATGAAAGAAAAAAGAAACAATATGAAGCCAACGCTTCTGCAAAATCAAAAGAGTTGCAACCCTACGCACCAAGCCAACGCATTGCACCACATTTGTTTTTATCCACCGCCTCACAAATACAAATTTGAAGCTTTACGGAAAACAGTAATATAAATCAGAAAACCGTATATACATTTATGGCGAACTAAATAATCAACCTGAAAATATGATTAAAACATCACTTAAAAATATACAATATTACTTCCTAAAAGTTAGTCGATTATTTTGCATTCTCTTTAAACGAAGGAAACGGATTGAAAAAATAACATTTGGATATTACCAAAACTGGCAGTTCGAAAATGCGTATTTGGTTGTTGATTTTAAGTTCAAAAATGCAGTTTGGTTTAGAATTGGCAAATTTAAATGTTGTGATTTTTCAAAGCAACTTGTTTTAGACCTTGAAAATATTCACACTGATACAATATATTTTGAAGTATTCGGCTTTTTTCAAAAAAAAGTTTATAAAATAAGTCTGAATAAAGAAGCTCAAATTAACACTCAATCTTTCAAAACAGTAATTCACAACATCAATACTGTTGAATTAGCACAACAGATGACAAAAATAAGCACACCTGAAATAGTATTGAGTATTTCTAATCCTACTTTTGCTTTTGAGAAAATTTCAATGAACCCCACAAATATACAATTCGAGTATAACCCTTTTAAAATTCAAGACTATATATGAAAAGAGATTACTACACAACACCCAAAGCTGGTTGGGTAATGAAACAGCTATGGAAAGCGGCAGGTGGTGACCGCTACATTTTGGAACGAGCAACATACAGCGACCAAATAAAATATATGTGTTTGGGCGGAATTGTTTTTGCTACAGGAGCGATGGCAGGACTTGCAGGAGGTTATGCTTTTTATACCATTTTTTCGCCCAAAGGTTCTGCTCTTGAAGATAGTATTCATTATCCTACTGTTGCATTATCAATTGTATTTGGGATAGTTTGGGGATTGATGATTTTTAACATTGACCGTTTTATTGTTACAAGTACTGGTAAAGGAGATGGAACAGAAAAAATAACTTGGGACGAATTTAAAAGTGCCATTCCACGTATCATAATGGGAGCGATTATTGCAATCACTATTTCCAAACCTATTGAAATCAGAATGTTCCAAACTGAAATAAATAATGAATTACACTTAGAACAACAAAAAAAAGAAAAAGAATATGAAATTGCTACTAGAAAAACTTTTGAAGAACGCATAAAAGACTTACATAATGAAAATATTGAAATTCAATCAAGAATAGACAATTACATTAGACAAATAGCATTAAAGGACTCCTTATATAATGTTGAAATGACACAAGGCAATGCTGGTAGAAAAAAAGGTGAAGGACCAGTTGCTATTGCATTAAAAAATGAACGAGAAAGGATAAATGTTGAAATGCAAAATTTTATTAATTCTAACAAAATGAAAATTGATGAAATCGAAAAAAGAAGGAAAAGTTTATATGATGAGCTAGAAGTTGCATTAAGTAAAAACAAGACAGTATCATCAGGGTTAGATGGTCTTTTAATGCGAATCCAATTAGCACATAAAGTTGCAGGATTTTGGATTACACTTTTTATAACCTTGCTATTTATGGCTATAGAATTAACACCAATTTTCTTTAAGTTGATGTTAAATAAAACGCCTTACGATTATTTGGCCGAAAATCGTGATGATTTAATACGTGCTGAAAATGGCATTGAAGTTCGCTATGATTACTACAAAGACAAAGAAGGTGTAGAACGGCATTTAATCATCAATCACGAAGCCGAAAAAATGATTTTTGAAAAAATAAAAGTTACTGAAATTCAGAAAGAACTCACAGAATACGCCATAGCAAAGTATAAAGAAAAGGAAAAAGAGAAGATTGATGCCAACTTAGATGAATACATCAAAAAAATAAATCCTAATGAATCCAATTCTTAATGCTATAAGAAATAGACTTTGTAAGTTTTCGGGCGAAGACTATACAATAATCCAAAAATGTGGCAATAAAGTCCAACTTTACTTTTCACTAATTGGCTTATTAGTATTGGTCATTTTGTTGTGCAGTTTTGCAAGTGCTCTATATTTTACAGATCATTTATTTCATAATATTATCGCAGATATTGGAGTTGGAATTGTTTGGGGTTATATTATTACAAATATGTACGTTTTATTATTGTACACCATTTCTCCTACCCTTTTACCAACGAAGGAGAGAAAAAAACAAAAGGAAAAAACATATCCATTTAAGCTATCTTATTCAATGGGAATACGAATTTTCATAGTATTACTTTTAGCTATAATCATTGCCCAGCCACTCAATGTTTTAATTTTAAAACCCGATTCAACAGCTTTAGCATTCGACATTAAACAATTATTAACCACTAATCCTTTAGCAACAATCATTACAATAGCAGTTATTGCTATTTTCCTTTTACCTGTTTACCTAAAATATAGCATTAGAAAATTAGGTGAGTTTTATGAGAAAAAAGCAGAGATTAAAATGAAAATTATCCAAGATGATTACAGAGATTTCAAAAAGGAATATCAGCACATCTTTGAAGAAAAAACTTCCGTATATAATGAAAGATTGAAAAATACATTAAATCCATTATTGACTAAATTAAGTCAAATAATTAATGAAGAACCCAAAGAAGAAAGAATAGAATTATTTCAAAAAATCTCAAATGAATTATCAGTTGAACTTAATGAAACTAAAATAGAAAAATACGAATATTGGGCAGACCCGCCTTATCGTACCATTCACAAATCACGAACCAAAAACACGCTTTCCGAACAAGATCTATTGAACCATATTTATCCTGAAACTGATTGACAACCATTATCATCATAATCATTATTGCAGTTATTCTGTATTATCTGTTTTGGAACAAAAAAACAGATGAAAAAGCTATTGCCATAAATGAAGAGAATAAAAATAATGAAATAGAAATTAAAGAATTTTACGAAGAAGAAATTTATACCGATGAAAACGGACGATACAGATTATTAGAAAAAACAAGAGAAATACCAAGACGTACCTATATCAAAGCCGAATTGAACGGAAAATATTGGGGCGAAATTGACGAGCAATTTTCCAATCAATTTGCACATTCCAAGTTCTTTGATTTCAATATTTATGAAGTAACGCTAAATAATGCTGAATATTCAAAATTCCCATTTGAAATAAATGAAGACTATAATATCCCAAGAGAAAAACTACCTAAATTAATACACACGGTTTTACAAGAAAATGGAAAAGAATATGAAGTCAATTTGCACGAGCCTATTTTTGAATTAGGTTCAATAAAATTTAACCGAAAATTACATCAAGACGAAGGAAATGAAGTTTTTGGAACTATCGATGCCGTTGTTACAGGTTACATTCTTGATTCTACCAAAGAAGTTTATTTTGAACCTGAATATATTGGTACAATTCACGAAACCACTCACATTCCAGAGGTTGAAGAACCTATACTTTATAAGACCAATGTACCGACAGGAAACGTAAAATATAAAGGCAATTACAAAAATACAGAGAAGTTTTTATCTAATTATAAGGACACATATTGGGAAGGATGGAAATACAGTAAACCACCAACTATCACAAATACTGAAGGATGTTTTTCTTCTGTAATCAGTTTATTGGCAGGAATTATCGGTATTGCTTTCCTATTAATGATGTTGCCACAAATGGCAATTCTCTTGCCGTTTTTTCTTATTCTGTTTTTACTGAACCTAATTCCTGCAAGGTTTTTTAGTTGGCTATTCCGTATAATAGGTATATTACTTTTGTTAGGGTTTGTGGCAAGTTTATTTCATTTTTTCAATACTACCACAACGCAGACTTACATTCCCAAACCACTTGTAACAGAGCAACCCGAAGAACGCAAAACACAAACAGAAGCAATCATTGATACGCTTGACAACGACGCTGTCGTAAATGACACCATAATCAAGCATTTCAGAGTTTGGCAGGATTATGACGGCAACCAATATGAGGGTACAATTTGGACAAGGAAAAGCGATTTTGCCAAAGCAAAATATTTCAAAAACAATCTGACTTTAAATTCAAATTCATCAAGAGCTTATGATGAAATGATTTACCGCTTAAAAGAAAATGACAAAAACAATTTAATCGGTGTGTATCAGTTGTTTGACAGTATCAGACAAAAGGAACAACTATCAAACGTGAAATTTGCAGAGCTAATTGTTTCCTTTGTGCAGGATATTCCATATACAGTGATTGTTCCTGATGACTGCAACCCGAATTTGTATGATGATGAATTTATCCAAGAATACCTTTCCTCTGCCGATGCTCGTTGTGATGGTTTTCAAAAGTTCGGTATCAATTCGCCTGTCGAATTTATGTCAACTTTAAATGGTGATTGTGATACACGAACTTTGCTTTTATATACAATACTCGCACATTACGGCTACGATGTAGCATTATTCAGCAGTGAATATTATGCACATTCCATAATCGGAATAAATTTGCCGATAAGCGGAATGACTTATCAATATCAAAACCAACGCTATGTACTTTGGGAAACAACTGCACCAAATATCAAAGCAGGCGTTTTACCCAAAGAAATTTCAAACTTAAATTATTGGAGAATATCATTAAAATCAAAATAAAATGGATACAACAAAAATAATCACGCTTACCGTAATCGGAATTATTGCAATTGCAATTTCTTTGACGATTACACAGCTTTTTTTGCGAAAAGCAAAATCAAAATTGGAAAACGAAGAAAAAATAAATCTTGCTTATGGTATTTTATTTCTCGGTTGGGTCATATCATTTTCATTGCTCAATGTAAAATCTATATCCATAATGAGCGAATATGTTGACACCCTTTACAAAACCAATTCAGCTAATCATTTGGCAGACATATCAAAAACAAGTGTTTTGTTCATCGGCTTAACCAATTTTTGGCTGATACTTTGGTATCTTATCACAAAAGCATTTTCCATACTCATTGCAGGCAAAAGAACTGATGTCAACGAAATCGAAAACAATCATTACACTTATTTTCTGATGAAAGGTGTTGTTTTTATCGGTTTTGTTTACTGTTTAATGCCTGTCTTTGAAATGCTTTTAAGAACATTTTTACCAACTATTGAAATCCCTTATTATCGTTAATTATGAAAAGAATACTTATTTTTTTGACAGTAGCATTAGCTTTGAGTTCTTGTGTATCAGAAAGTGAACATCAAAGAATTGTTGATGAGAAAAATGCACTTTCTATAGAAAATCAAAATTTAAAAAATGAACTAGAAGAGATAAAATTTGGAGCACCAAATTTGCTTTCTGACGGAAAAAAGTTTTATCAAGCAAAAGACTTTTCACAGGCAAGACAAAAATTTCAAATACTTGTAGAAAAACATCCTGATATGCCCCAATCTATTGAAGCAAAGAAATATCTTGCCAATATTGACGAAGAAGAACTTTGGCAAAACGCTTTAATTTCGGAAGATATTAGCAACACGGAAGATTATATATCGAAATATCCAAAAGGAAAGTACATCAGCAATGCAATTTCAAGAAAGAATGAACTCAAAAAACTGAATATGCAAAAGGCTTATGATGACGCTTTAAGTAGCAATTCTTCATATGCTTGGAAGAGATTTTTAGATGAATATCCCGACCACCCAAACAAAAGTTCTATCAAAGAAAAAATCATTCGCTTAGAAGTTGATGAAATATTAGGCGACAGAGAAACAGGACGAATGCCTTCTTTCGATAATTACAGTACAAGCTATTCTTCGAATTCATCAGTAGAAATTACTAATAATACAGGTTGCAACCTAACTGTTCGTTATAGTGGTGTTGAAGCAAAATTGATAGAAATTCCGTCAGGTGGTACAAGGACAGTTTATCTATCAAGTGGAACTTACAAAATTGCCGCTTCTGCTTGTGGTGCCAACTATGCAGGTACAGAGAGTTTACACGGAAGTTATGGTTCAACCTTTTACATCAGTAGAACAAGATATTAGTAATGGATAAAATTATAAAAATAGTTCTCGCTGTTTTACTCTTTCTTTGCCTTGCGAAAATGCCTTATGGATATTATCAGTTTGTAAGGTTTGCAGGACTTATTGGCTTTGCTATCCTTGCTTACCAAGCCAATCAACAAAACAAGCAAACCGAAATGATTGTTTACGGTGCATTAGCATTACTTTTTCAACCGCTTTTCAAAATTGCATTAGGCAGAGAACTTTGGAATATTGTAGATGTGATTGTAGGAATAGGACTTACAGTATCAATATTTATAAAAACCAAAGAAATATCCAACGCTAAAGCAAGCACATTTGCAATTCGCACAAGCCAACCGCACAAAGCCAAAATTGCAAAAGAGCTTGCTTTGCCAACACACGACAAAAGAAACACGAAAATGACAACAAAACAGACGACAGAAAAAGAAGGGCGAAGGCATAACAGGCGTTTGGCAAAAAAGCGGGTTCAGTGCTTAAATGAAGCTTTGTGCTTCGTATCAAGTTCTGTGCTGGCAGAAAGTTTTGTACTTCGAAATCCGCTTCTTCGCCAAGCGCCAAAACGTCAAACTGTCTAAAAACCTCCTCTCATCAACATTCTTTTGCCAATAACTTAACATACAAGTCTCAACATAACTTAATGATTTTCACTATCTTCATCCTATGAAATACGTCATAGGAAAAAACAGAAATCAAATAGAGTTTTACAGTTTGGAAGAACTCATCGAGCAGGATAACGAAGTTCGACTGATTGATTTGTTTGTTGATAGTCTGCCTCTTTTAGAATACGGATTTGAAAAGCCCAAACAAAATGAAAAAGGCGGAAGACCAGCTTATCATCCTTCGGATTTACTAAAGCTCTACATCTACGGTTATCA
>DEQC01000087.1:0-2418 GCA_002359055.1 Flavobacteriales bacterium UBA3376
CCCAGTCCCCAGTCCCCAGTTCCCAGTCCCCAGTCCCCAGTCCCCAATGCCCAGTTCCCAGTCCCCAGTCCCAAATAAAAAAAAGAAATGAAAACACATAAAGATTTAGAAGTTTGGAAGAAATCGATAGAATTGGTAACCGAAATTTATCAAATCACTAAAGATTTTCCTAAAGAAGAAATTTATGGATTGACAAGTCAGATAAAACGTAGTGCGGTGTCTGTTCCTAGTAATATAGCCGAAGGTGCAGCAAGACAATCTAATAAAGAATACATACAGTTTTTATATATAGCACTTGGAAGTTTAATGGAGTTAGATACACAACTTGTTATCGCCAAAAATATTAATTTTGTTGATGAAGAAATGTTAAGTAATATTGATGATAAAATAGAAACAATAGGTAAAATGCTCAATGGTCTAATCACTTATCGTAAATCGAAGTTTAGGAATTAGGGGTTAGGAATTAGGTGTTAGGAATTTGGAGTTAGGAATTAGGTGTTAGGAATTAGGTAATAGGGATTAGGAATTGGACGATTGAAAAAATTAAAAGCTAAACCAAATAACACGTAGCCAAGTCCCCAGTCCCCAGTCCCCAGTCCCCAGTCCCGAAATTAGGAGTTAGGAGTTAGGGATTAGTTAATTGGAAAAATATTTTATAAAAAGAAAAATTAAAATAAAACGAAACTCAATCCCCAGTCCCTAATCCCCAGTCCCAAATAAAAAAAATATGTATAAAAACTACCTCAAACGAATATTCGATTTTTTAGCAGCATTCTTCGGTCTGCTAATACTCAGTCCGATTTTTATAATCGTAACTATTGCATTATTTTTCGCCAATCAAGGCAAACCATTTTTCTTTCAAGAACGTCCTGGAAAAGACGAGCGCATTTTTAAAATCATCAAATTCAAATCGATGAACGACAAGAAAGACAAAGATGGAAATTTGTTGCCCGACGCTGAGCGATTGACCAAAGTCGGGAGTTTCGTGCGCAAAACTTCTCTGGACGAAATCCCGCAACTCATCAACGTACTCAAAGGCGATATGAGCTTGATCGGACCGAGACCTTTGTTGGTGCAATATTTAGATTTATATGATGATTTTGAAAAGCAGCGTCATATAGTGAAGCCCGGTATTACAGGTTGGGCACAAGTCAATGGTAGAAATGCGATTTCGTGGAAACAGAAGTTCGAATACGATGTGTATTATGTAAATCATCTATCTTTGGCATTGGATATTAAAATACTTTTGATGACGATAAAAAAAGTATTTATTCGAGAAGGTATTAGTCAAGAAGGGCAGGCAACTATGGAAGTTTTTAAAGGGAAAAATTAATTGAAATGTATTTGTACGGAGCAAATGGTCATGGAAAAGTGATAATGGAAATAGCTGAATTGAATCAATTTGTTATCAAAGGATTCATTGACCAAAACAAAGATTTAGTAAGTGTCTTGGATTATAAAGTGTACCACGATTTACCAGAAAATACAGAGAATTTATTTTTATCAATAGGAAATAATAAAGTTCGCAAAAGACTTTATGAAAAATATTCTCATTTAAATTATCCAACATTGATTCATCCAAAATCAATTGTTTCAAAATATTCGACTTTAGATATTGGTAGTGTTGTCATGGCTTCGGCTACCATTAATCCTATGGTTAGAATTGGAAAGCATGTAATTATAAATACAAATTCTACGATTGATCATGATTGCAAAATTGGGGATTTTGTACACATTTCACCCAGTGCAGCTTTGGCTGGAAATGTAGAAGTTGGCGAAGGAACTCATATAGGTATAGGAGCTTCTATTATTCAAAATATTAAAATCGGAAAATGGTGTACTATCGGAGCAGGAGCAGTCATCATTAAAGACGTTCCGGACGGAGCTACAGTAGTCGGCAATCCAGGTCGCATCATCAAACCCTAAACCTTTAATTTTTCGAGTTTTGTTTCGATTAATTGATTTTAAGTGAGTGAGTTGTCTTGTGGGTGAATTAGAATTTATTTTATTGATTAACTTTTATTAAGCTAAACAAAACCCAGCACAACTAAGTAAAAACTTCTTTATTTATTATTGATGACTGCATTTCGAGAACCTCAATGACCGGTATTTCGAGAACCTCAATGACCAGCTTCGGACACTGAGGAAACTCGAAGTGCCCAAAGCGTCTTTGATAGCAATCATCTTTAATCAAAAATAATGACCAAAAAAACGGTCATTTCGAGTCGGTCACTTCGGACACTTCGGCGGCTTCGGACACTGAGGAAACTCGAAGTGCCCGAAGCCCGAAGTCCAATGACCTGTGTTTCGAGAACCGGGCGTTTCGAGTGCTTCAACGTCCGGCTGGGTAACTTCGGTCACTTCGGACACTGAGGTCACTCGAAGCCCTCGAAGCGTCTTTGAAAGCAATCATCTTTA
>DEQC01000087.1:2444-4434 GCA_002359055.1 Flavobacteriales bacterium UBA3376
GAGCCTCAATGACCGGCTGGGTGGCTGAGGCACTCGAAGCCCCCGAAGCCCGTTACTGCATTATGAAAGTGCATAAAATCAGTAAAATCGCACCATCACAGTGCATAAATAGCTGAAAATCGCACTATTAAAGTGCAATTGTCGTATATTTGTATAAAGTTATTGCAATGGAAACTTTATTTGAACGCTCAAACAAGCTTATCAAGCAAGCTAATACTGGCTTTTATCGCTATATGTATAATGAAGTGAATTGGGAAAACCGATTGATTGGATTGACAGGACCTCGTGGGGTTGGAAAAACTACAATGTTATTGCAATATATTCAATCGACTTTACCATTGAATCAAACACTGTACGTAACTACAGAAGATTTTTATTTCACTCAAAACAGCTTATTGGATTTGGCAGATACTTTTGTCAAAGCAGGTGGTAAATATTTATTTATAGACGAAATACATAAATATAATGATTGGTCACGAGATTTGAAATTGATGTATGATTACCATAGCGATTTAAACATAGTTTTCACAGGTTCGTCGATTTTGGATATTAAAAAAGGTTCAGCTGATTTAAGTCGTAGAGCAGTGATGTATCATATGCAAGGTTTATCTTTTAGAGAATATTTAAACTTGTTTCATCAAATTGAAGTCCCTCAATTTACATTGGATGAAATTTTGACACATCGAGTGGATGTACCTCAAATAGAACACCCATTGCCTTTGTTTGATGATTATTTGAAACGTGGCTATTATCCTTTTGCGATAGAGAGTGATTTTGATTTGAGACTGGAGCAAATCGTCAATCAGACCTTAGAATCTGACATTCCTATTTATGCAACAATGAATGTTGCGACAGGTAGAAAGCTAAAACAATTGATGGCTATAGTGGCAGAGAGCGTTCCTTTTAAACCCAATAACAGTAAAATTGCAGAGATATTAAACATCAGTCGAAACAATGTTTCTGACTACTTGCTTTATATAGAAGAAGCAGGTATGATTGCCCAATTGAGAAGTGAAACAAAGGGAATTCGAAGTTTAGGAAAAGTGGATAAAATCTATTTGGACAATACAAATTTGGTTTATAATTTAGTTAGGAATAATCAAAATGTTGGCAATGTTAGAGAAACTTTCTTTTTCAATCAATTAAGAGTCAAACATTCCATTACATCCTCTTCAAAAGCAGATTTTAAAATTGATACTATTGATTTTGAAATCGGAGGAAAAAACAAAGGAAAAAAACAAATTGAAAGTTCAGAAAACGGATTCATAGTGAAGGATAATATTGAAATAGCTTATTTAAATACTATCCCACTTTGGCATTTCGGATTGATGTATTGAACCGGCGTTTCGAGAACCGGGCGTTTCGAGAACCTCAATGATCAAATACGGTGGCTGAGGCACTCGAAGTGCCCGAAGTCCAACAACCATTAAAAACCCAACCATGAAAGGATACACTTACATTTTAGAATGCAATGACGGAAGTTATTACACCGGCAGCACCATTGATTTAGATTATCGACTACAGCAACATCAAAATGGAGAAGGTGCCAATTACACACGTACACGTTTACCCGTAAAACTGGTGTATTATGAAGAATACCAAAGAATCGAAGACGCATTCCATCGCGAAAAGCAAATCCAAGGCTGGAGCCGCAAGAAAAAACAAGCCCTCATCAATGGCGCTCCTGAATTATTGCCAAAATTAGCCTTAGCTTATAGAGATTTAAAGAAGTGAAATGCCTTTTTCGAGTGACGGTCTTTTCGAGAGCCGGTGACTGTGTTTCGATTCTGTGGCTTCGGACACTTCGGACACTTCGGCGGCTGAGGTCACTCGAAGCCCGAAGTCCAATGACCGGCGTTTCGATTCTGTGGCTTCGGTCACTTCGGACACTGAGGTTACTCGAAGTGTCGAAGTCCAATGACCGGATACGTCACTTCGGACACTGAGGTCACTCGAAGTGTCGAAGTGTCTTTGAAAGCAATCATCTTTA
>DEQC01000087.1:4490-23944 GCA_002359055.1 Flavobacteriales bacterium UBA3376
GAGCCTCAATGACCGGCTGGGTGACTGAGGCACTCGAAGCCCTCGAAGCCCCCGAAGCCATTATAAAAAATCCGCAACAAATCAACGGGGAAATTTCCCCTATTTTTTACAGTGAAATTCCTGTTTATTTTACCTGTTTATATTTATATTTAATTCTCATCTTGCAGTGATTGTGTTGACCAAATTTCAACTTCGTTTATTGCTAATGATTGGGTCGAAATTTAAATTGTCAACCAATCATTAATTGTTTAATTTAGAGCAATATCACATTGGTTTATAGATTTTGTAAATTGTTTTTAAAATGTCTCAACATAAGTTCATAAGTATCTCAAACGAAACTGATTTTTATGACAAAAAGCTCAAAGGTCAGTTAGAATTTTTATCGGAAAATGGTTTTGATGTCATAGCCGTTGCTCCAACTGTAACGGAACTTAAAACTCTGAACACTACTGAAAACTTAAGTACTATTTCTATAAAAATCGCTCAAGGTATTTCCTTCTTCAAAGATTGTACTGCCTTTTGGAAATTGTATCGATTGTTCAAAAAAGAAAAGCCTCAAATCGTTCATACATACAACTCAAAAACAGCTGCGATAGGTTTGATGGCAGCGCGTTTGGCTGGGGTTCCTATAAGACTATACACCATGCAGGGTGTTGATTTATTGAAAATAAAAGGTTTTAAACGCAAAATCTACAATACCATCGAAAAGTGGGCTTGTGCTTCTGCAACTAAGGTGTATGCCCTGAGCGAAGGCTGGAAAGAGTTCATCGTTCAAAATAAATTTGTCAAAGCAGAAAAAGTCGATGTGATAGGAGAGGGTGGAATGAATGGAATCGATTTGCAGCATTTCAAACGCGAAAATGTGCCGGAAGAGCAAAAGAGAAAATTGATGGATGAATTGCGATTGACCGATGAGGATTTTGTGTTCATGTATGCAGGACCTTTGACAGTCGAACAAGGCATCGAAGAATTGATCATGGCTTTTGACGATATGAAATACACCGTCATGGGCAATAAACCCAATGTGAGATTGCTGTTGCTCGCTTCTACACCTCCGGACTTTCAGTCCTTATCGCCCAAAGCTTTGAAAATTCTAAATCAAGAAAGACGAATAATCACTACAGATTTCCAAGATGATTTGAGACCGTATTTTGCCATAGCCGATTGTTTGATTTATCCAAGTCATAGAGAAGGCTTTCCAGAAGTGGTTTTACAAGCAGGAGCGATGGGATTGGTTTCGGTAGTTGCCGATATCAAAGGAAGCAATGAGATCATCGACCAGCGCATCAACGGAGTGATTGTCCCTTTGGCAGATACGGAGGAATTGGCAATGGCGATGACCCGATTGAAGGTGTACGATGATTATCGAAATTTGATGTGTAAAAATGCCAGAATCATGGCAGAAAAGCGTTACGAGCAATCTTTGGTTTGGAAAACTATTTTAGAAGAATACAAAACATTGTTGAATAGTTGAAATTCACTGTAAGTATGTTCGTTAAAATTCTTTAATTTGCATAAGATTTTAGAATTTAATTAATACAGCTTACTTATGAAAAAAATTACAGTGGTTGGGACAGGTTATGTCGGTTTGTCCAATGCTATTCTTTTGGCACAACACAATGAAGTAATCGCTTTGGATATATTGGCAGAGAAAGTCGATGCGTTGAACAATAAAATTTCTCCCATAGAAGATGAAGAGATTTCTGATTTTCTCCAAAACAAACCACTTAACTTTCAAGCGACCTTAGACAAAGAATTGGCATATAAAAATGCTGATTTTGTATTGGTGGCGACGCCAACGGATTATAACGAAAAGACCAATTACTTCGATACGAGTAGTGTGGAAACTGTAATTGAAGAGGTGAAAAACATCAATCCCAACGCGATTATTATCATTAAATCGACCGTACCCGTTGGTTTTACCAAAGATATCAAAGAGCGATTGAACTTCGATAATATTATTTTTTCGCCTGAATTTTTAAGGGAAGGTAAGGCCTTGTATGACAATTTATATCCATCGAGAATCATCGTTGGTGAAGTGAGCGAAAGAGGTCGAAACTTTGCTGAATTGTTGAAGGAAGGTGCTTTGAAAGAAAATATAGATGTATTGCTGACGGATTCGACCGAAGCGGAAGCGATTAAATTATTTTCCAATACGTATTTGGCGATGCGAGTTGCGTTTTTCAATGAATTGGACAGCTATGCTCAAGCCTACGGTTTGGACAGCCGTCAAATCATCGAAGGTGTAGGTTTGGATCCGAGAATTGGTACACATTACAACAATCCATCGTTTGGTTATGGCGGTTATTGCTTACCGAAAGACACCAAGCAATTGTTGGCGAATTACGAATCAGTTCCAAACAATATCATCCGAGCAATCGTCGATGCAAATCGCACCCGCAAAGATTTTATTGCTGATTCTATCATTGCTAAAAAACCAAAAGTCGTGGGCGTTTATCGATTGATTATGAAAGCCGGTTCGGATAATTTCAGAGCTTCTGCCATTCAAGGGGTCATGAAACGCATCAAAGCCAAAGGTATTGAAGTGATTGTCTATGAACCTGTTCTGAAAGAAGATAGATTTTATGGTTCGAGAGTGATCCGAGATTTAGAAGTTTTCAAAAGGGAAAGTGAAATCATACTTTCGAATCGACATTCAGAAGAGCTGAAAGATGTAGTCGATAAGGTTTATACGCGTGATTTGTACGGCAGTGATTAGTGGTCTTTGCGATAAGTATTTGACTTTTAACTTATCATGTGAAAATGGGTGAGAGGATTATTCACTTAAATTTTCACAATTTTAATTCTTTTTTTTATCTTGAATAACCTTTAACTACCAAAACAAAAGATTGAAACATGTTTACTTTATAGAAATTAGAACACTAAATGATAGATACTGAAATTATTAGGTATTTAAAGTACGGTAAAGACAAGGATTTGTACAAAGTTTATGATTTGTACAAACTTGAGTTTTTTCGGTATTTGAAAAGATATAATTTGCCTGAAGAACAAGTTTGGGACATCTATCAGGATGCGTTCATTGTTTTGCGCGAAAATGCACAAAAAAACAAATTGAATGAGTTGAACAGCAGTGTCAAAACATATTTTTTCGCCATCGGTAAGTACATGGCTCTGGGTGAAATCAGAAGAAATGGAAAATCGGTTTTGATGGATTCGATGGAGGATTTCGAATGGGATGAAAGTGATTTGGTCTTGGAAAGAGACGATGAAAGACAAAATGAAACTTCTATCAAAATTATGCAAAAAGCACTCAATCAAATGGGTGGGAAATGCAAAGAAATCTTGAAATTGTTTTATTACCAAGAAATGAAATTGGATGAAATTGTTGAAACTATGAGCTATGAAAACAAGGATGTCGCAAAAAGTCAAAAGTCGAGATGCTTGAAAAACTTGAGAAAACTTATTAATGAAATAAAATGAACAAAGAGGATTTATTGAATAAGTATTTTGAGCAAACGCTTACCGATAAAGAGAAAATTCTATTCGAACAACTTTTAGAAGAAGATGCGGATTTTCAAGAGGAATTCAATTTTCAAAAAGATGTAAAGCTCGCAATGACGCTCAACGAAAGAGAAAAACTCAAAGCGCAATTGAAAACTCATCATTCGAATGCTGTTTCGAAATGGAGTTGGAAATATTCAATTGCAATGGCTGCAGCTGTGGTGCTTTGTTTTGGACTTTATTCGATCTTCGATTCAAACCCCAACCCTCAACAATTGTTTTCTCAATATTACGAAACATATCCCAATACGATTTCGCCCATTGTTAGAGATGCAAATGCTGATTCAAACTTAAAACAACAAGCTTTTGAAGCTTATGAAAATAAAAATTTCCACAAAGCCGAAAATTTATTTGCTGAACTTTACGCGACTCAAGGTGAGGAATACGCTTTGTTTTATCAAATCATGTCCATGATGGAATTGAACAACGATTTGGATCGAGCAAAATCGATGTTGATTGAAACCGAATGGTCAGAAGAATTTAAGGAGAAATCCTTGTGGTATCTGAGCTTGATTCATTTGAAACAAAATCAAAAACACAAAGCCAAAGAAACTCTTCAACAATTGGATGAAATCGGGGATTATCGACAAAAACAAGTGCAAGCGTTGATCAAAAAACTTTAAAACTCTTCAAAGCAATTACAACTAAAATCAATCCTAAAATTAAATAAATCCAGGGGAAGGATGGATTTTCCAGGGAAGCAATATCGCCACTGACTACAAATCCAGCCCAATAATAAGGATGTTTGAGCTCGGGTTCGTTTACATTTTCTAAATAAGTCAATTTCGCATTTCTCAATGCTTCACTTTTCAATTGACCTTTTTCTAAATTCTCATAAAACAAAAGCATCAACTCTGAAGTCTCCTTGTCGGGTACCTGCCAAAGGCTCATCACAGTCGATGAAACTCCAGCATAAGTAAAGGCTCTCGACATATTCATCACTCCATCGCCGGATTCATTTTTGCCAATTCCAGTATTGCACGCACTCAAAACGACCAAATCGGCTTGCAATTCCAAATCATAAACTTCAGATGCAGTGAGTTCACCGGAAGTTTGATCGTTTTTGTGAAAATACATTTTGCTCAACATCGGATTGATATTGTCGATTTCAGAATGAGTTGCTAAATGTAAAACCGCGGTTTTGGGCGCATCTTCTAAAAATTTCTCCTTGGTAGCTTCACTCCCGACCACCTCTTTTCCTTGAATCAATTCGTTGATCCTATTGACTTCGTATTGATTGTTGGGCAAACTGTTTCCAGTATATGTCGGCGCAAATCCTAACCATCGAAGCTTGGATTTTCTCTTGGTTTTTAAATGCTTTTGGACATCGTACAATTGAACAGAACCTGCATAACTGATGTTGAATTTCTCTAAAAGTAAATTTCCCTCTTTTTTCAATATTTCAAAAGGTAATTGTGTAAGTTTTTTGTCCGAAATGATGATCAAATCAGTGATTTTCTCAGAAAATTCAGGTAGAATTTCATTTCCTAAAAGTGCAGCTTCTTTGTCTGTGGATTTGAATTCTATTAAATTTTGAATCAAATCTTCCGCTGTTTTTTCTATGGGTTTCAAATCATCAATCACATCGAAATTTGCTCGGTTCTTGGTAATGAACAATCGATATATTTTGTCGTTTCCAATGAAATATTCCAGAAATGCTTGTTGATTTTCAAGTGTATTTGATTGATAATGATCGATGTTTTCAGAGAGCATTAGGTTTTTCTCTTGATAATAAGCTGGAAAATTATTTTTCAAATAAATTTGATTTTGTTCGATGGCTTCATGTAGTTCGATCCTTTGGTCGGACAGGTTTTTAAGCACTTGATTCGACTCCAAACTATCTTTTTCTGCTCTATCGATGGCTCGATTCAAAGCAGCCAATTGCTTTTTCAACTGTTTCTCCTTTTCGAGTACATCCTTGGGAACGCCTTTCCTTTCTTTGACTTCGGTATCCGTCATTCCGTCCAACAAAATGGTCGATTTATTGACTTCCATTAGTTTGAAAATCAAATTCAGTAAATCCGTGGATGCTTGTAATCGATACAATTCTGCAGCGACTTCCATTGAATTTTCTATGTATTTAGAAACGCTTTGGCTGTAAAAAAGTTTTGAATTTTGATAGTTGTATTCCAATTTTCCTTTGACGATTTTATCGATTATGCTTTGAATGTTTTGATGAGTGTCTTTTAGGAAACTTTGGTCATTCGATTTTTTATATTTCTCGAATAAAATCATGTTTTTTAAATTGAGCACATCGAGTTCGAGCAATTGTGTGTTGTTATTTTTTTGAATGATGTTTTCTGCAATTGAAAGGAAATTTTCTGCTTGTTCGATGTTTTTTAAGCCCAAATATATTTCAGAAAGTCTCAAGGCTCTCTTTGCTTTGTTTTTAACTTCTTGAGCAAAATGTTCGTTGATCAAATCCCAATCGAGCAAAGCATAATGAAGTGCTTCATCGTAATTTTTTGAATCGATAAACATATTTGTAAGTGCGGTATAACTGGATGAAATCGAATAAACCCTACCCGTTGCTTCTGCTGCTTCTACCGACATGAGATAGTGTTTTTTTGAAGTTTCGAAATTTCCTGCTTTGTATTCCACAAAGGCTTTATCGATCAATGCTTGAGTGGTGAATTTATCATTGATTCCATAAAAATTAATACTTTCTTCCAATACTTTATCTATTAATCGTCGAGCTTCTTCATAATTTCCTTTTTCGACATAAATACGTGAAAGAGTCATGGATGGCAAAGACTTCAAGTAAACATTTTCAGACTTGATGACTTCATCGGCGAGCCAATAAGCTTTCAAGCCGTAATAAGATGCTTTTTCAATGTCTTTGATGTAATAATAAGTATCGGCCAAAAGTGAATAATAAGTAATCAAAGTTGGACTTTTTTCGCCATGAGCTTGGGTTTCCATGTCGATGGCCTCCTTTAAATATTGCTCAGATTCGTAATAATCACCAGTTTTTCCTTGATAAATCACTCCGATGTTGAATGCCATTTCGGATCTTCTTTTGAGCATAGGTGTATCGTCTCCTTCGGTTTTTTTCAAAAGATCATAGGCGATTTCCATATAATAAAGTGAACTATCGATTTTATCGACATTATAATATCCACCTCCGGCATATTGTGCCATGGCAATTGTTTTGAAATTCCAGTCGGATTGTTCAAAGTATTCAAATGATTTTATGGCGTAATGAATGCCTTTGTTGAGAAACTTTTGAGCGTAATAATTCCTTGCGAGTGTCTCGTAAATCGAAGCGATGGTAGTTTTTGATATGTTTTGATTCGATTTGTATTTATCGATCAATTCTTCACAATTTTTCAAAGATTCAACTGGATTATGATGATAAAGAATTCTGCTTTTTAGCATCAATAACTGAACATAAGTATCGGTTTGTTCATTTTCTAAATTTGGATTTTCTTTCAATAGTTGATCGATGAACGCTAAGTCTTGATTTCTCGTTTTTTCATCGGCTTTATTGCTGATTTTGGGATGTTTAATAAATAATCGATAGACTTCGGCTTGAATTTTTCTGTGGGAAGGATAAACTTGATCCTTGGCAATGATTTCAGAAAATATGGAATCTGCTTTAGGCCATTCAGAAAAGTCTCCGTTGGACATGGCTTTTAAATACATCTCTTCGGCCTGTTCAAATGAAGTAGGGGAGGAGGATTGAAAACCGAAAAATAAAAGTAGCAAAATGCCAAAACCCAAATAAGCTCTGAACATGTGTTAATTAATTAAAAATCAATCAAATTTAAGGAATTATATTATATGATGGGAAATTTTTGGTGGTGGGCTTTCAGAGGTGGCGGTTGTTGAGGTTCTCGAAACGCCCGTTTTTTATGGTTATTATTTTAGATTGAATGATAATTGTTATCAAGGACACTTCGGTCACTTCGAGTAACCTCAGTGTCCGAAGTTGGTTGTTGGACTTCGAGTACCTCAGTCACCGGCTCTCGAAACACCGGCATTAAAAAAAGCGAGCATTCTCTCGAACACTCGCTTTTGAATCAAATATAAAATGAATTATTTCTTCAATCTTCTTCGGTTTCTATCGACTCTTTCTTCGACTGCTTTGATGATTTTCATAGCGATGTCCTTTTCGGTTGCTCCTTCAATTCCTTCTAAACCAGGAGATGAATTCACCTCCAACAACAAAGGTCCTTTGGATGAACGGATGATATCAACTCCTGCAACATCCAAGCCCATGGATCTTGCCGCTTGTATGGCAAGTCTTCTTTCGTCTCTTGTGATTCGAACTACTTTTCCAGTTCCACCCAAATGTATGTTGGCACGGAATTCACCTGGAGGTGCTTCCCTTTGCATGGAAGCCACGACTTTTCCATTGATCACAAAACATCTCAAATCTTTACCATTGGCTTCTTTGATAAATTCCTGAACCAAAATATTGGCATTTAAACTTTTGAAGGCGTTGATAACAGATTCAGCTGCTTTTTTGGTTTCTGCTAAGACCACTCCTTTTCCTTGAGTTCCTTCCAGAAGCTTGATTATCAAAGGTGTTCCTCCAACCATTTTGATCAAATCATTGGTGTCCAAAGGTGAATTGGCAAAACCAGTGACTGGAATGTCCAATCCGTTGTTGAGTAATAATTGAAGGGAATAAAGCTTATCGCGCGAATGTGTGATGGCCGACGAATTATTTAAAGCATAAACACCTAAAGATTCGAATTGTCGAGTCAAAGCACAACCATAATACGTCATACTTGGGCGAATCCTTGGAATAACCGCATCTAAATCGTTGAGGATACGGCCGCCGCGATAATGTACTTCAGGAGTGCGAGCGTCTAATTTGATATAACATTGTTTGATGTTGAAAAATTCAATTTGATGACCTCTTTGTTCACCTGCTTCTATGATTCTTCGGTTGCTGTACAAATCGGGATTACTCGCGAGCAATCCGATTTTCAGCCCTTCGGCATTGTCAATTTCTTTGTGGTATTTTTCTGAAATCTCCTCAGATGTTCTATCGCCAAACAAAAAACTACTGTCGGGATCGACCAAGATTTTTCCTCTCATGGCTTCACGTCCCAAAAGCATGCGATACCCCATGGAATCTCGGTTGGCAAGAGTAATTTCTATGTCCCAAACTTCCTCACCAATTTTCAATGGAGTTCTGATGACATATCGGCTCTCTCGATTTCCACTCGAACTTTTGATGATTCTTCTGTCAACGACTTGAGCTTCACAGTGTACCACTTGTTTTCCATCGAACTGCAAAGGATGTATATCAAACGAAACCCAACTTTCACCATTGCGTTGAAAAGGGAAGATGTTGACTGCATGTATAGCAGAGGTTTTGGCACCGCTATCCACTCGTACTTTAATCAAAGGAATTTTTAATTCAGGAAGTGAAACCCACTCTTCGCTTCCAGCAACCATTTTATTAGTCATACTATCTATATTTGATTTACGAATATACTTAAAGATTCTACGAAATATTTAATTGTTTTGAATTTTATGTAACAAATTTACTATATAATTGACTAATGCTATAGTTGTCTTAATTATGAAAAAATATTTGTCAATATTTTGTCTTGCCGCTTTGACCCTAAGTATGGGACAAGAAAAATGGGATTTGAGAGAATGTGTGGATTATGCAGTGCAGCATAATTTAACCGTCAATCAGAGTAAAATCTATTATGAATTGTCAACCAAAGAACTGGAATTGGCCAACAAGCAATGGTTGCCAACGGTCAATGCATATTTGGACAATTCATTGACCATAGGTTCACATCATCCGTTGATCGATAAAGGTTATCAGCAATATTCCAACAGTTTAGGATTGAGTTCTTCCATTGCGATTTATAATGGTGGTTTGATCGAGTTGAACAAGGAAAGAGCTGAGTTAAATGTCCAAGCCAACGAGTTGCAAACGGCTTCGATTGCCAATGATATTTCGCTCATGGTTGTAAATTACTATTTAAATGTGATGCTCAACCGTGAACTTTTGCAAATTGCTCAAGGAAATTTAGAAGTCAGTGAGGAGCAATTGAATCGCGCTCAAATTTTATATGATGGAGGAAGAATTTCGAGAGCGGATTTGGTACAAGCTGAAGCTGCAGTTGCTCAAGAAAAAAAGAATGTTTCTGATGCTCAAATAGAAGTAGAAAGAGCTTTGTTCAATCTATCGACTTTATTACAATTGCCAGATTATAGAAATTTCGATGTAGAGGATATTTCATTGCCCGATGATTTACAATTTGGTGTTTTTGATTTGGATGAAATTTTACAAATTGCATATCAAGAGCAACCCAATGTGAAAAGGGCAGAGCTCGATGTTGAAATCGCTACGAAAGACATCGATATCGCCAAAACTTCACTGAAACCAACGATTACAGGAACTTATAATTTAGGAACATCTTATGCGGATTACTTCAACAAAGGTTTGGTGAACGATGCTTGGTTGACTCAATGGTATGAGAACATTGCCAATGTATTTGGAATAAGTGTTCAGGTTCCGATTTTCGATAGACATCAAACCAAGCTCAATGTTGAAAAAGCCACGATCAATCAATCTTTGGCTCAAAATTTAGTGGAACAAGAAAAACAAAAACTCAAAGAGAACATACAGGAAGCTTATTTTCATGCGACTACTTCTTACGACGCATATAGAGCAGCGAGGGAAAGTGTTCGTTCGAGTGAATTATCGACTGACTTCGCACAAAGGAGTTTCGATGCTGGAGTTTTAAATATTTATGACTTACAAATTGCAAGAAATAATTTGATGATTGCAAGAGCTCAAATGGCTCAAGCCAAGTTTAATTTTGTTTTCCGTTTGAAGGTTTTAGATTTCTACGCCGGTATTCCATTGACCGAAGGATTGGGTGAATAAGCGTATTATCGTTGATTCATTGAAAAATGAAAGGGTTTGATTTATTCAGAGATTAAATTCAAATAATTACCTTTGTTTTCACATTGAATAGAAAACATGACCTTATTACATTTAGAAACATCTACCAAGAATTGTTCAGTATCCATTTCCAGAGATGGGCAATTGCTCAGTTTATGTGAGGAGCACGACCAAGGTTTTGGTCAAGCCGAAAAAGTCCATCGCTTTGTTGAATGGGCAATGGAAGGAGCTGAAATTCAGTGGCGAGATTTGGATGCAATTTGTGTTTCCAAAGGGCCGGGGAGTTTTACTGGATTGAGAATTGGCGTTTCTGCTGCCAAAGGTTTTTGTTATGCTTTGAAGCTTCCTTTGATCGCTTTGGATTCTTTGGAAATTTTGGCACAATCACAAATCAAAGAAGGATTTGATATCATCATTCCGATGATAGACGCGAGGCGAATGGATGTTTATACTGCGGTTTATGATGGAAAAGGCAATCGCTTATCGTCTATTGAAGCCATAACTTTGGATGAAAATTCATTTGAAGGATATGCCGATAAAAAAATAGTTTTGGTAGGTGATGGAGTGGAGAAAAGTCAAGAAGTTTTGCCATTGAAAAATGCTGAATTCAAATTAGACTTACATCCATCGGCTGAATATATGATACAATTGGCAGAAGAAAAGTTTGTCAATCAGCAGTTTGAAGATGTAGCGTATTTTGAGCCATTTTATCTCAAAGAATTTATGGCTGGAAAAAGGTCAAATAAAAGTTGAAACATTCACACAAAAAAATAAAAAATGATGGAATTACCTTGGGCGGAGCCCTATAAAATCAAAATGACCGAAGAGATTCGCGTATCGACTCGAGAGGAGCGCGAACAATGGATAAAAGAAGCCAAGTATAATTTGTTCAAACTGGAAAGCGATAAGGTGTTTATCGATTTGCTCACCGATAGTGGAACCGGGGCAATGTCCGATAAACAATGGGCGGAAATGATGATAGGTGATGAGAGTTATGCGGGTTCTCGTTCGTATGCTAAATTGCAAAAAGTAGTTTCAGAAGTTTTAGGTTTTCCATTTACTTTGCCGACTCACCAAGGAAGAGCCGCTGAGAACGTATTGTTCAGCGTATTGGTAAAGGAAGGAAATGTGGTTCCTGGCAATTCGCACTTTGATACGACCAAAGGACACATTGAATTCAGAAAAGCAAAAGCCATCGATTGTACAATTGATGAGGCGTTTGATATCAATGATTTGCATCCGTTCAAAGGAAATGTCGATTTGGATAAATTGGAGGAAGTGTATAAAACTTATCCCAAAGAGAAAATCCCTTTTTGTTTGTTGACGGTAACTTGTAATACTTCGGGGGGTCAGCCAGTTTCTATGGAAAATATAAAGGCTGTAAAGGAATTGTCGGATCGATATGGAATTCCAGTATTTTTTGATGCGGCTCGTTTTGCTGAAAATGCTTATTTCATCAAAGTCAGAGAAGAAGGTTATACAGACAAGAGCATTAAGGAAATCGTGAAAGAAATGTTCTCTTATGGCGAAGGATTTACGATGTCTGCAAAGAAAGATGGATTGGTGAATATCGGAGGGATTTTAGCTTTGAGGGATGAGAATTTATATCGACAATGTGGGAATTTCGGAATTATTTACGAAGGATATTTGACTTATGGAGGACTTGCCGGCAGGGATATAGGTGCATTGGCTCAGGGATTGCTCGAATCAACCGAATTTATTTATTTGGAAAGTAGAATTCATCAGGTCGAATATTTAGGCAATAAATTAATTGAGTTTGGCGTGCCAGTTCAGCAGCCGATTGGTGGACATGCAGTTTTTGTAGATGCATTGAGTTTTTTACCAAATGTACCGAGAACAGAATATGTCGCACAGACATTGGGCATTGAATTGTACAAAGAAGCGGGAATCAGAGGAGTAGAAATTGGAACTTTGTTGGCTGATAGAGATCCTGAGACGCGTGAGGATCGATTTCCAAAGTTGGAATTGTTGAGATTGGCCATACCGAGAAAGACTTACACTTTCAATCATATGGATTATATAGCAGTTGCTTTGAAGAATGTGTATGACAGAAGGGATGAAATCACTTCCGGTTATGAAATCGTTTGGGAGGCTGATATCATGAGACATTTCACGGTAGAATTAAAAAAGAAATAAATATTAATGGCAATAGATGAGTAAACGGCGAATGGAAATTTAAAAAAAGTTCAAATTCAAGCAAATATGTTTACTTATTTCTAACTTTGCATCATGTTAGTAACCGATTATATAAGTAAGGATTTCATTCCACCCAATTCCAATCAAACCGTTGGTCATGCATTGAGTTTGGCACAAGAATTCAATTTATCGCATGTTCCAATTTTTGAAGGATTGAGTTTTATTGGGAATTTATCGAAAGAAATTTTGGAAGACAATGAAGAGTCGATGAAGTTATCTGAATTGAAGGAATTCAACGAGTTCTTTTATATGACATCCAACGGATCATTGTTAGAAGCTGTACAGAATTTCCATACTTATACGACCAATTTACAAGTGGTTTTGAGTTCAGAGTTGAAATACATGGGATTGTTGATGATAGATGATGTGATTTCTGCTTTATCGGTTATGCCATTTATAGCGGAGCCTGGAGCGATTATTTTAGTTGAAGTTTCTCAGAAACAATATTCGATCAGTGAAATTGCTAAGATAGCGGAGAGCAACAATGCTCGCATCATCGGATTGTTTGTGGTGAGTTATCAGCAAGACACCATTCGTATAGCCATCAAGTTGATATCTGAGAGTTTAGCTTCGGTAGGTGAAACCTTTGAGCGTTTCAATTATACGGTTTTGCATAAATTTTTCAATGATGAAAAAGAAGACATGATCAAAGATCGCTATGAAATGTTAATGAAATTCTTAGATATTTAGGATGAAGGTAGCTATTTATGGTTTGAAGGCATCTCTCAAACAAAAGGAAACTTTTGTCGATTTTTTTTGTGAATTAAAAAACAGACAAATCGAAGTTGTCATTGATCGTGAATTCAAAAAGACGGTAGAGAGCAAATTAGAAATCTCATTGGATACTTACGAAGAATTCAGTTGTTATAAGGATTTGCCGGAGGGATTGGATTTATTTTTCACTTTTGGAGGAGATGGAACCATTTTGAGTGCACTGACGATAGTTCAAGACAGGGACATTCCAATTGTAGGTGTAAATACGGGTCGTTTAGGATTTTTAGCTACCATTAATTTAGAATATCTGTTCGAAAGTTTAGACAGTATATTGTCGGGTGATTATAATTTGAGTCGTCGTTCGTTGATCGCTATAAAGTCAGATGAAGTTGAATTAGATTTTCCATTTGCATTGAATGAAGTTTCGGTCACTCGAAGAGAGACCACGAGTATGATTACGGTGGATGCGTATGTCAATGGAGAATTTTTAAACTCATATTGGGCCGATGGATTGATAGTTTCTACGCCTACGGGATCCACGGGTTATTCGTTGAGTTGTGGAGGTCCGATTGTACATCCGGAGAACAAAACATTTATTTTGACGCCAATTGCGGGACATAATTTAAATGTACGTCCATTTATAATATCGGATGATTCTTTATTGGAATTAAAGATCAAAAGTAGGGTAGGAGAATATTTTTTGTCTTTGGATGCTCGAAATAAGCCATTGCCGTGCAATGTTAGGTTGCAAATTAGCAAGGCAGATTTTCATTTAAACATAGTAGAGCCAAAGGAGAAGACGTATTTGATGACTTTGAGAGATAAAATGTTTTGGGGATCCGACAAACGAAATTAAACTTCAAGATTTTCATAAATTTTGTTAAAGCATGTAGTCAGCAATCATATTTGTTTATATTTGTCCATTAATAGAAAAATTGTGCAACATTTTTCATAATTTGCCGTTCATTTTTTGCACAAGTATTCTTAAAAAACATATGAAGAATTATTATACATTAATACTCGGTTTAGTTTTTTCTTTGTCTTTTGCTCAAAGACATGAAATTGGGATTTTTGCTGGAGGAGCAAACGTTATAGGTGATATAGGTAAAACGAATTATATCAATCCACTTCCAGTGTCTTATGATGCTGGTAAGGTTACAGATAGAATTCCATTTGCATTGGGTGCTATCTATCGTTTCAATTTCAATCCACATATGGGAGTCAGAGCTAGTGTGATACATTCAAGAGTTGTAGGTTCGGACCATGTAGCTTCAGAAGATTATAAGCGCGATAGAGGATATTCGTATAAAAATTACATCACTGAAGGTTCATTGTTATTCGAATACAATTTCTTCGACATCAATGATGAGCACGGTAAAAATCATTCGCCTTACATATTTGCGGGTGTAGGTGCTTTTATGTACAATGAAAATAAATACACGGTCGAGAACACTTTTGCCCGTAACGATAATGGAACGATCATTCAACCCGAATATATTCACACAGACATCTCAGCAAAAGCAGAGAAACAAACAGCATTTACGATGCCATTTGGTGCAGGATATAAATTAAGGTACAAAAGAAACTTTATGATTTCTGCAGAAGTTGGTTTCAGATATACACAAACAGATAATTTGGATTTAAGCTTTGCCAAGGAAGGGGATTTCACTTTCAACAATGAGCCGGGCTTGAATGAAGATGATTTGTTAGAATTAAATAGTAACATCATAAAATCTCGACAAGTGGGTAATATGTCCAATCATGATTGGTATGTATTCACAGGTATAACTCTGACTTATACATTTGGAAGGCCTCCTTGTTATTGTGATTAAATATTTACATGAATCAATCCATTACAGAAACATTAATCAAAGCTAACCTACCTAAGCACGTTGCCATAATTATGGATGGCAATGGTCGTTGGGCGAAACAGAAAGGAAAGGACAGGACTGCAGGTCACCAAGAAGGCGTGAATTCTGTCAAAGAAGTCATTGATGTTTGTGGTGAATTAGGCATACCCTATTTGACCTTATTTGCTTTTTCTACAGAAAATTGGAAAAGGCCAAAAATGGAAGTTGATTTTCTGATGTCCCTTTTGATTAGAACTTTAAGGAAAGAAATCGATGAATTGCATGAGAAAGGAATCAAATTGAGTTTGATAGGTGAAATCGATCAATTGCCAAATTCCGTTCAAAAACCTTTACACCATGCAGTTGAATTGACTCAAGAGAACCAAAAAGCTAACTTAATTATCGCATTGAACTACGGTTCTAAAGCCGAAATTTTAAGAGCGACAAAAAATATAGCCGAAGATATCATTCAAGGCAAAGTAGAGTTGAACCAAATAGAAGAGCAACTTTTCGAAGAATATTTGTACACCAAAGACTATCCTAATGTCGATTTACTCATTAGAACGAGTGGAGAGCAAAGATTGAGCAACTTTTTGCTTTGGCAAATTGCTTATTCCGAGTTGTATTTTAGCGATGTGTTTTGGCCAGACTTTAGAAAAGAACATTTCTTGGAAGCTATACAAACTTATACCAATCGTGAAAGAAGGTATGGTAAAACAGGAGAACAAATCAAAAGAGATTAAAAAGCGATGCGAAAAAGACTGTTCATGAAGAAATTGAGTGTTATGTTAATGTTGGGTTTGAGTGCCGTGTCTTATGCTCAAATCGATACAGAAGATGAAGTAGATCAAGACTCTATTGTGGTGCAAACACAAACTGAACCTACTCAGGATATTACAAAAGCGGGTTATACCAATCCACAAAGATACATCATCGCAGATTTTGAAATCAGCGGAAATACCCATTACACCAAAAGTCAAATCATGAGATTTACTGGTTTGAGAATGGGGGAGGAAATTGAAATTCCAGGAACCAAAATGAATAACTCCTTGAAAAGATTGTGGAGAACCAATCTTTTCTCAGACATAGACATTTATGCAGCAAAAGTAGAAGGTGATCAAATTTATTTGAGATTAAATTTAATTGGTTTACCTGAACTGGCCGAAGTGAATTTCAACGGACTTAAAAAAGGTAAAATCGAAGATTTCACCAAAGAGTTCGACCTCAATCCAGGCATAAGAATTACGAGTAACCTGAAAAATCAACTCAGAAATTCAATCAAAAATCACTTTTTAGAAAAGGGTTACCCAAATTCGAAAGTGAATATTATAGAAACACCATCGACCGAAGATTCGACCCGAACCAACCTCACTATCAATGTCGATAGAGGAAATCGAGTGAAAATCAAAAGCGTGAGTTTCGTTGGAAATAACGAGCTTAGAGATGGACAGCTGAGAAGAAAAGCAATGAAAAATACCAATCAAAAATCATTGAACATCTTCAAAAGCTCGAAATTTATTCCTGAAAAATACAGGGAAGATTTGAAAAATGTAGAAGAAGAATACAAATCTATAGGATATAGAGATGCGAAAGTAGTTTCCGATACGGTCATTACTGTGGATCCAAATACCTTGGAAATTGTAGTTACCATAGAAGAAGGAAAGCCTTATTATTTGGGGGATATTACTTTCACAGGAAATTCAGTTTTTTCAACCGAAGTTTTAGAAAGAGTATTTGCTTATCAAAAAGGTGATCGATACGATGCTGTTGGAATCAATAAGCGAATCAGTGGTTCAGAAAAGGACGATGATTTACAGACGCTTTATATGGACCGAGGTTATTTGTTCGCTAACTTAATTCCTATCGAAAAAAATGTTCAAAACGATACAATTGATTTAGAAATTAAAATCAGAGAAGGTGAACCTGCGAGTTACAATCGAGTGACTTTCAGTGGAAACGATGTTACTTATGACCACGTGATTGCGAGGGAATTGAGAACAAAACCAGGTGATATGTTCTCTAAATCTGAAATCAAGAGAACTTTGTTCGAATTGGCAGGTTTAGGTTACTTTGAACCGACCATGATCAATCCTGACATTCAGCCCGATCCAGAAACCAATACAGTTGATATCAATTGGGAATTGGTACATAAGAGTTCGAGTCAAGTTGAACTTCAAGGAGGTTATGGAGCAGGAACTTTCTTAGGAACTTTAGGTTTGACATTTGGAAACTTCTCGATTAGAAATATTTTCAACAAAGAAGCATGGAGACCAGTACCTATGGGTGATGGACAATCTTTATCATTGAGAGCACAAGCAGGTAGAGGATATCAAAACTTTAGTTTTTCATTTATAGAACCATGGATCAGTGGAAAACGTCCAACGGTTTTATCGACTTCCGTTTATTATTCGAAATACAACTATAGAGATATATATGGAGAGGAAGCCAACTTGGACATCATTGGTGCGAGCGTAGGTTTAAGTAAATTATTGACTTGGCCGGATGACTGGTTCCGTTTGTCTCATACACTTTCATTCCAAAGATACAACTTCGACAACTACGCTTTGACGGTTGGAGATTTGAGATATGACAATGGATCAGCAAACAACTTGAGTTATACGATTGGTTTATCGAGACACTCAGCAGGTCCAGACCCACATTTCCCTACCAATGGATCTGAAATGAATTTTGCAGTTTCATTGACACCACCCTATTCATTATTTAACAACAAAGATTATTCAAGCATATCTGATGTTGAGAAATTCAGATGGTTAGAATATTATAAAGTGAATTTCCGTTCTTATTGGTACAAAGAGTTGGCAGGAAAACTTGTAGCGAAAATAGGAGGAGAATTTGGATACTTAGGGTCTTATAATAGTGAAGTAGGTACGATTCCTTTTGAGCGATATTATCTTGGAGGAACTGGATTGATGGGGAATCGATTCGATGGACGAGAGATCGTTTCATTGAGAGGATACGATGATTCTACTCAATCGGGAGGAACAAGAGATGATATTACGCCAACAGGAGGAGGAAGTGTTTATGACAAATTTGTATTCGAATTGAGGTATCCAATTACGATGAGCCAACAAGCGAAGATTTACGCACTTGGTTTTGCTGAAGCAGGAAATACTTGGTCAAACACAAAAGATTTTAAGCCATTTGAATTGAAGAGATCGGCTGGTTTTGGAGTGAGAGTTTTTATGGCAGCATTTGGTATGCTTGGGTTTGATTTCGGTTATGGATTCGATAAAGCGATCAATTCCAACGAAGCATCTGGATGGCAAACTCACTTTATTATTGGTCAAGAATTTTAAAAACTGTATTTTTGTGTTACTTAAACGTGGCATAATTTTCGATAAGACAATGACGATATGAGAAATCTGATTTTAACAATATTATTTATTACAGTCGCATTCCCTTTGAGTGCCCAGCGCTTCGGGTATGTAGATACAGATTATATCTTGAAGAATTTACCTCAATACAATCAAGCATTGAGTACTTTGGAGAATCAAACGAAACAATGGAATCAGGAAATTCTTAAAAGACAAGAGGATTTGGAAAAAAGGAGAGCTAATTTTTTGAATGAAAAGGTTTTATTGACCGATGATCAGATCAAAAAAGAAGAAGCTGAAATTGAAGCCGAAGCCAATGAAATTAGAGAATTACAAGAAAAAAGATATGGTCAAGATGGCGATTTGATACGAATGAGAAGATCGATTGTAAAACCCATTCAAGACCAAGTTTGGATAGCTGTGAAACAAGTGGCCGAAAGGAGAAATTATGGATTTGTTTTTGATAAAGGAAGTGATTTGATCATGATTTATACAGATCCGAAATTTGACATCAGCCGTGATGTTTTGAACATTCTGAATCCAAATGCAGTAGGAGGAAAAAGCGAAGCGAGCTCGAGTTCAAACTCAAGTAGAGGCAATACAAACGCCAATACCAACCGTTCAAACACAAATAGAAGAACTGCACCTGCGACTCAAAACAAAGGCAAAGCAGAAGCTTCGAGCAATCAAAGAATTAAAAGATAATAACCAATAACAATAATTATATTTAGAAATGAAGAATTTAAAACTTTTAACAGTATTTACCCTTTTAGTGCTTGGTAGCATTAGTCTTTCGGCACAGGATTTTGGTGTTGTTAGTATAGAAGAGATATTCAGAGATCTACCTGCCAAAAAATCAGCTGACGCTACTTTGGAAGCTTTAGTAGAACAACATCAAACCAAAATTCAGGAAAAACAACAAGCTTTACAAGC
>DEQC01000013.1 GCA_002359055.1 Flavobacteriales bacterium UBA3376
TCAATGAAGAAGGAATTATAGAAGAAGTGATCAGTAAAGTTAAAACCAAGGCGCACGCCGAACAGATTTTAGAAATTTCGAAATAATTTTTATAAGCGACGTAGTTTGTCGATAGGTAGAATTATCTTTGTTTTATAAAATGAGGTATAATCCTGTTTTAAATTTCAAGGAATTAGAATAAATTTAGAATTTTAAATAGTAAATAAGAAGAAAATGAGCGATTTAGATAATAAGAAGAAAGCCCTTCAATTGGTTTTGGACAAAATGGACAAAGCTTATGGTAAAGGAACCGTAATGAGAATGGGTGATGATGCCGTGACTGAAGATATAGGAGCCATTCCAAGTGGATCTTTAGGACTTGATTTGGCGTTGGGTATTGGAGGATATCCACGAGGTCGAGTGGTTGAGATTTATGGACCTGAATCTTCGGGTAAAACAACTTTAACTTTGCATGCGATTGCTGAAGCACAAAAGGCTGGAGGAATTGCAGCTTTCATTGATGCTGAACATGCATTTGACCGTACTTATGCTGCAAATTTAGGGATTGATGTAGAAAACTTAATTATTTCTCAACCTGACAATGGTGAGCAAGCTTTAGAAATTGCTGACAATTTGATTCGTTCAGGAGCGATTGATATCATAGTCATTGACTCTGTTGCAGCATTGACACCTAAGGCTGAAATCGAAGGAGAAATGGGAGATTCTCGTATGGGATTGCAAGCAAGGTTGATGTCACAAGCATTGAGAAAGTTGACAGGTACAATTAGTAAAACAAAATGTACAGCTATTTTCATCAACCAATTGCGTGAAAAAATTGGAGTGATGTTTGGAAATCCAGAAACAACAACGGGAGGAAATGCACTGAAGTTCTATGCATCGGTTCGTTTGGACATTCGTAGAGTTTCTCAAATCAAAGTAGGTGATGAAGCCATGGGTAATCACGTAAGGGTAAGAGTTGTAAAAAATAAAGTTGCACCTCCTTTCCGTCAAGCTGAATTTGATATAATGTTTGGTCAAGGAATTTCAAAAGTGGGTGAAATACTCGATATTGGAGTTGAAAAGGAAATCGTTAAAAAGAGCGGCTCTTGGTATAGCTACGGAGATACTCGTTTAGGCCAAGGTCGTGATACAGTAAAAGAATTGTTACTTGATAATCCTGAATTGGCAGAAGAAATTGAAAATAAAATTACTGAAGCCGTAAAAGGAGCTTAAAGAAAATTAATATTTTTATATGAAAACTTTCCCAGAATTCTTTTTGGGAAAGTTTTTTTATGCAAATAAATGAAGCAATTAAGCTTAGATTAAACCCATATTTCAAGAAATAAATTGCAAAACTCATTATATTGCGGCATAATAAAATAGAATGTTAACTACAGATGTATTAGTGATTGGTTCTGGAATTTCAGGACTTTCGTACGCAATAAAAGTGGCTCAAAATTTACCTCAAGCTCAAATTACAATAGTTACAAAAGCGGATGGAGATGAGTCAAATACCAAATATGCACAAGGTGGAGTGGCAGTGGTAACAGATTTTCAAAAAGATAGTTTTGAAAAACATATAGAAGATACGCTCAGAGCAGGAGATGGGCTTTGCAACCGAGATGCGGTTGAAGTAGTTGTAACAGAAGGTCCACAAAGATTCAAAGAAATCGTCTCGTGGGGCGCTCATTTCGATAAAGATGATTTAGGAACTTATGATTTAGGTAGAGAAGGTGGACATACAGAAAATCGAGTGGTTCATCATAAAGATATCACTGGATTCGAAATCGAAAGAGCGCTTTTGGCAGTGGTCGATAAAACTCCTAATATCGAATTATTGACGCATCATTATGTCATCGATCTCATCACTGAACATCACATCAATAAAGATGATTTGGACAGAGATAATATCAATTGTTTCGGTGCTTATGTACTGGATGTAAAAAGTGGCAAAGTAAAAAGAATGACATCAAAAATAACTATGATGGCAACAGGTGGATGTGGTCAAGTTTATAAAAACACCACGAATCCTGAAATTGCAACTGGTGATGGAATTGGTTTAGCTTTTCGTGCAAAAGCAAAGATTTCCAATATGCAATTCATTCAATTTCATCCGACGGCTTTGTACAGCAATCGCTCGGGTCAATTGTTTTTGATTTCTGAAGCTGTGCGAGGATTTGGTGCGAAATTGCTCACCAAAGCTGGAAAGCCTTTCATGCACAAATACGATGAAAGAGAAGAATTGGCTTCGCGCGATATAGTCGCAAGGGCAATTGACAATGAAATGAAGATTTCGGGTGATGATTATGTAGTTTTGGATTGTCGTCATTTGGACAAAGAAAAGTTCCTAAAACATTTCCCAAATATCTATGAAAGATGTTTGGAGGAAGGTTTGGATATGTTTAAAGATTTGATTCCTGTGGTGCCTGCATCACATTATTTGTGTGGTGGAATCGATGTCGATCTTAACGGTCAATCGAGCATCAAAAATATGTTTGCAGTGGGCGAATGTACCAATACCGGTTTGCATGGAGCCAATCGTTTGGCGTCGAATTCTTTATTAGAAGCAATGGTTTTTGGACATAGAGCAGCCATGAAATCCATTGAATTGTTGAAAAATGATATTTTCCAATTGGATAAAATCGCTCAAGTGCCGGAATGGAACGATGAAGGTTTGAAGATGACTCAAGAAATGGTTTTGTTGAATTATTTGAAAAAACAATTGCAAATTTTGATGAGTGATTTGGTGAGTATTGTTCGAACCAATGAAAGATTGGCCTTGGCCAAAGAAAAAGAAGAAGAGATTTATCGATCGGTTAAAGAAATTTATAAAATGAATTTATTATCGCCTCAACTGTCTGAGTTGAGAAATTTGGTCAATGTCGCTTGGCTTATTATCAATCAAAGCATTGCTCAAACAGAGAATAGAGGAGCATTTTACAATAAAGATTTAGAAAATTAATTGAAATGAGAATTTTAATTTTACTATTAGTATTTATCGGTTTTTTTAAATTAAATGGACAAGAGAAAATATCTTATGAAGACAAAGTAGTAGCTAAAATGGCTGTTCATCCAAATTGTAAATTTATTCCTGCGGATCAAAAGAGGGAGCAAACAGTGTGTTTACAAAAAAATCTTTGGGCAGAATTAAACACAAAGCTATCACATTATATGAATTTTGTACTTCCAGAACATGTGAAGTTTATTAAAGCTAAAGTTGCATTTGTAATTACAAAAGATGGGAAGATTGAACAAATTGAAGTGACAGAGTCCACAAATAGAGGATTTGCTGCGCATTTATCGAGAAGTATGAAAAAACTCGCAAATGAAATCGATTATATTGAACCCGCAGAATTAATTGATGGAACTAAAGTGAGTTTCAAGTTTGTTTTGCCAGTTAATATTATGAATGAATAGATTTTTCTGTAAAATCTAAAATTACCATCAAATTCAGGTATCTTTAAGCAAAATGTTGAATTGAAATTTTGAAGGAGAATATGAAACATATTTTATATATAATTATTTTTTTGTTTGCTGGAAATTTATTGGCACAAGAGCAAAAACTCTATGATGTAAGTGAAGTGAGGGAAATGCCAATATTTCCTAATTGTGAAGAAATAAGACCAAGAAATAAAAAGAAGGTATCTGAGTGTATTTCGAAATCTTTGACAACTTTGTTGAGTTCGAAATTGAAAGGTTTTGAAAATGTGATGTATGAGAACAACTTGAGCGAAGCTTATGCGATGATTCAATTTGTAATTTCAAAAGAAGGAATCATACATGGCATTCAAGAAATGGAAGGAAGTAATCCATTGTTGGCAGAGGCAGCGGTTGTTTCGTTGGATCAAATTTCACAAGAATTACCACCGATTCGACCGGCAAAGTTGAGGTCAGGTGAAAGTGTGAATTTACGTCTTCAATTTCCACTCCGATTCAGAGTGGATTTAAATTCTGCGAATTTCGATAAGATAGAATATCCGGTCGATGAAATAGTTTTATTCAGTTTGTTCGAAAAAGATTATAGATATGAAATCAGGCTTTTCAACAATAAAAACTTAAAAGTGTATGAGTTGAAAGATGAAAGAGAAACGTATTTGGGAAGATTTATGTCTATGAATGAATTGTTGAGGTCAGAACCTTACAGAAGTTTGGTGGAAGAAGTGAAGTCATCCGATAGATTTTTTGTGACCGATGGTGAGTTGGACAACGAAAATTATGAGGTTTATATCATCAATTTATTTAATAAAACCAAACCAGTTTATGTTGAAGTTTTAAAGGAAGTCGATGGAGAAAAAGTGATAGTAGAAGAATTTAAAAAAGAATTAGATTTCAGTAATTCTATTTATGCACCTTTGATTTATCGATAAATTCATTTATTTAAAATTAAACTATTTTTTGATTCATTAAATTCTCAGTACTTTTGCAACGTTAAAAATTAATTTAAGATGTCAGGAAACATTACATTTACAATGATTAAGCCGGATGCAGTTAAAAAAGGTCATATCGGTAATATTTTAGCGGATATTAACAACGCTGGATTTAAAATCGTAGCTATGAAATTTACTCAGCTTTCAAAACAAGATGCTGAAGGATTTTATGCGATTCACAAAGAGCGTCCTTTTTTCAATGATTTGGTTGAATTTATGACTTCTGGGCCGATAGTAGCGGCGGTATTAGAAAAAGAAAATGCAGTGGAAGATTTTAGAAATTTAATCGGTGCAACCAATCCACAAGAAGCTGCTGAAGGTACGATTCGTAACAAATATGCTGAATCTATCGATGCAAATGCAATCCATGGTTCTGACAGCGACGAAAATGCAATTATTGAAAGTAATTTCCATTTCTCACAAAGAGAAATTTATAGCTATTAAGAGAGGTTAAATTGATTATAAACTTGAACCGTCTTGTTGTTTATCGATGAGACGGTTTTTTATTGTTAAAAATCTATTCTGCATATATTATTTTTTTACCTTTCGTTGATATCCATGGAAAAAGTACGTTGTAAATGGTCAGGGACCGATGAGTTATATATTCGTTATCACGATGAAGAATGGGGAAAACCTGTTTTTGACGATCGTTTACAATTCGAATTCCTTACTTTAGAGATTTTTCAAGCAGGTTTAAGTTGGTTCACCATACTTAAAAAACGAGAGAATTTTAGAGCAGCTTTTGATCAATTCGATTATAAAAAAGTAGCTTTGTACAATGAAGATAAAATTCAATCGTTATTGAATAATAAAGGTATCATCAGAAATCAATTAAAAATCAGAGCAACTATCAACAACGCTTCGGCTTTTATGAAAATCCAAGATGAATTTGAATCTTTTTCGAATTATATATGGAGTTTTGTCGATGGCGAACCTTTGGTCGGACATTGGGAAACTGAAGAAGAATTGCCAGCAAAAACTGAATTGTCAGATGAAATTAGTAAAGATTTGAAAAAAAGAGGCTTTAAATTTATTGGAAGTACAATTGTTTATTCGCACTTACAAGCCACAGGAATTGTAAATGATCATGTAAAAAGTTGTTTTCGATACAAAGAAGTTTAAAATTACGCAACTATTCTTATTTTTAACGTCAAAATTAATACACAAAAGAGAAAATTAATATGAAAAAATTGAAATCTTTAGGCCTGTATGGCATTGTAAGTATATTTATGTTAGGATTTTATCATTGTACAAGTGATGAAGCTATATTTACAGGTTTTCCTATCGAATGGGATTACCACAGCATACAAGAAGTTCACGATGATTTAAATCTGTCGGATACTATCCAAGTGGCCATTGATGATTTAAGCGGGGAACAAATTATAAATAGTCCTCAAGGTACTCAGTTTATTTTGCCTGAAAATTCAATAACTATAAGTGGTGGAGGTGATCCTGCATTGCCAATTGAATTGAGATATATTGAAGTTTATAAAAGAGGTGATATGATCAGTCATAGGATGCAAACTTATGATGGCCAAAATCCTTTGGTCGCAGCTGGTATGATTTGGTTTGAAGGTTCGGATGCCAATGGAAATCCTTTGATATTTGATGGAGCTCAAGCGGTGATGCCGTATCAAACCGATGCCAATGGTTATGAAGACGCAATGTTCCAGTTCACTGGATTTACTCAAATGTCTCCTTCTGGACCTGTTTTGTCATGGTCAGGTGGTGTGATTGGTGTTCCTTTTGAGAATAATGAATTTACTGTTTTGGATCTAAATACTGATTGGAATCACGTGGGTGCTTATTATGAATTTGACGAGGAAAGTGAAGAGAAAACTCAGTTTTCTGTCGATATAGAAGGAGTTGAAAGTTATGAATTGGCTGAAGTTTATTTTGCTTCAAACGATTTTTCTACGGTTACAGCTTTGACTTTAGTTGAGCAGGATCGATTGACCACTCAATTGCAAACAATTCCTTTGGGTGTCACTGGAAAGTTGGTTGGAATTGCTTTGATTGAAGGAAAATTGAATTTTGGAATTCAAGACGTAACTATCAACGGAGATGATGAATTTACAATGAGTTTAGAACAAGGTACTATAGAAGAATTACAAACTCTATTGAATACTTTGAACTAAATTTAATCAAAAAAATATTTAAAAATTCCCTGAGTGAAATTTTTGCTTGGGGAATTTTTTTGATTCAAACATTAAAAAAAGCTATCCACAAATCTGCGGATAGCTTCATTATAATCAATTCTTAAATTCAGAAATTATTTTTTCTGTTGTTTCGCCCAGGTATCTCTCAAAGTTACTGTTCGATTGAAAATGTAGTTTTCTTCGGTTGAATCTTTATCCAAAGTAAAGTAACCCAATCTTTGGAATTGGAATTTATCTTCAGGTTTGGCTTTTTTCAAAGCGATTTCAGCAAAACCATGAACGATTTCCATAGAATTTGGATTTATATATTGCAAGAAATCTCCATCTTCATCTTGTTCGGGATCTTCCACTGAGAATAACCTATCGTACAGACGAACTTCAATTGGTAAATTTTCAGTTGCAGACACCCAATGAAGCGTTCCTTTTACTTTTCTTTTGCTCGCCTCAGTTCCTGAACCAGATTTAGTTTCTGGATCGTAAGTTGCGTAAATCGTAGTGATATTGCCTTCTTCATCTTTATCGACACGAGTCGCTTTCACGAAATAAGCTCCTTTCAGCCTAACTTCATTACCAATAGAAAGTCTGAAAAACTTTTTAGGTGCTTCCTCCATAAAGTCTTCACGTTCGATATAAATTTCACGTGTAAAAGGCATTTCTCTTTCACCACTTTCAGGATCTTCAGGATTATTTTCAGTAGTTACCATTTCTACTTTTCCTTCGGGATAATTTTCTATGACTAATTTCACAGGATTAATTACCGCCATCACTCTCGGTGCGATTTTATTCAAATGATCTCTTACAGAAAATTCCAACAAAGAAACATCGATGATATTATCTCTTTTAGCAACTCCAGCTTTTTCCCAGAAATTTCTGATTGATTCTGGTGTAAAACCTCTTCTTCTCAAACCAGAAATAGTTGGCATTCTCGGATCGTCCCAACCTGCAACTATTCCTTCATCGACCAAAGTTTTCAACTTTCTTTTACTCGTGATCATATAACTAACGTTTCCACGGGCAAATTCTCTTTGTTTAGGTTTGAATTTTTGACTAGGAATTTCCACTTGATCCAAATACCATTCGTACAAAGGTCTATGATTTTCGAATTCCAAGGAGCAAAGAGAATGAGTGATGCCTTCTATATAGTCAGATTCACCATGAGTCCAGTCGTACATCGGATAGATATTCCATTCTGTACCCGTTCTGTGGTGTTCTTTATATAAAATTCTGTACATGACAGGATCTCTCATGTTCATGTTTGGTGAAGTCATATCAATTTTAGCTCTCAAAACGCGGCTTCCTTCTGGGAATTCACCGTTTTTCATTCCTTCGAAAAGTTCTAAATTTTCTTCAATTGATCGATTTCTGAACGGACTTTCTATACCAGGTTCAAAAGGAGTTTTTCGCTGTTCATTGATAACTTCAGAACTTTGGTCATCTACATAAGCCTTTCCTTCTTTGATCATTTGTACCGCCCATTCGTAGAGTTGTTGAAAATAATCAGAAGCAAAGCGTTCTTCATCCCAAGTAAATCCTAACCATTTAACATCTTCGCGTATAGAGTCAACATATTCTTGTTCCTCTTTCTCAGGGTTAGTGTCATCAAAACGAAGGTTTACAGGTGCATTGTACTTCTCACCTAATCCGAAGTTGATGCAAATTGCCTTGGCGTGACCGATGTGTAGATACCCATTGGGTTCTGGTGGAAAACGAAAACGCAAATCGTCTTTCGAATATCCATTCGCCAAATCATCTTCGATAATTTGTTCGATAAAATTCAATGATTTTTTTTCTTCTTTCATATTCCTTTTGAGCTTAGCTGCAAATTTAACGTTTTAACGCCAAATCGACAAAGTATAAACCAATTGTTATTAGTGGTCAATGATTAATGAATAAATGCTATGAACGGAGTTTTTTCTTTGATGAAGTTTAAGAAAAAACACTTTGGATTTTTGTGTTTTGAGAAGGATTAATCCAAGTATAAATCTATTAAACCTTCGGGTGTTTCGAGTTTGATAAACTTTTCCTGTCGATTGACTTCGTGTATCCATTCATTGATGATAGGAATGAGTACTTCTTTGCCGTTGGCATCAATGATTAAAATGGCTTGAACACCGTTATCATTAACACTTTTTACAATTCCAACTTCACCTTTAACATCATCGATTATGGTAAAATCAATGATTTCATGGAAGTAAAATTCAGTTCCTTCCAAAGCTGGAAGTTCGGCCAAGGGAAGATAAAGTGCTTTGTTGACAAGTCTTTCAGCTTCTTCAGCTCCTATGTCTTCGAATTTTGCTAAAAGTTTTCCTGAAGTATGTGGGCCGATGAATTCAAAAAAGAATGGAACCAGTATGCCATCTTTCTCAATGAATACTGATTCCATGTCTATGTATGATTCTGGTTCGTCTGTATCTAAATGCAAGATTAAATTACCTTTAAAACCATGTTTTTTCGTGATTTTTCCTAAGTAATAACAATCTTTTTTTTGCATTTTAAACGAAAATAAATTTATTCTTCAGTTGCATTTTCTTCTGAAGACGCCTCAGCTTCTGGAGCTGATTCTTCTGCAGTTTCTGCTTCAGCTGCTGCTTCTGCTTCTAATGCTGCTTTCTCAGCTGCGATTTTCTCCTCAGCTTTCTTTCTTTCAGCATCTAAAGCTGCTTTCTTAGCATCTTCTTTTGCCTTTGCAATGTTTTCTTTCTTACTTTCAACTGCTTTTGCTCTTTCTTCTAACCAAGCATTGAATCTTTTCTCAGCTTCTTCTTCGTTGAAAGCTCCTTTTTTAACACCATCTAATAAGTGTTTTTTCATCAAAGCTCCTTTGTAAGAAAGAATGTTTCTCGCTGTGTTTGTAGGTTGAGCACCTGTTTGTAACCAATGAACAGCTCTGTCGATGTCCAACTCGATGGTTGCTGGATCACTGATCGGATTGTAAGTTCCTATTTTTTCAATCAAACGACCGTCTCTTCTTGATCTTGAGTCAGCTACTACGATGTGGAAGAAAGCCTTACCTTTTCTTCCTTTTCTCTGCAATCTAATTTTTGTTGCCATTTTATATAAATTTTGGGAACTCGTCCCAGATTAAACTTCGATTTTTAAGGGTGCAAATATAGTGTTTATAAATGAATTAACAACTCTTTTTTGTTGTGTTTGTTCTTGTGAATCGATTTGTTCTAAATAAATTGTTTCAGATTCAATTCATAAAATGATTGGAAGGTAAATTTAAAAATAACTTTCTAAAAGCTAATGGGTTTTGGTTTTTCATTGATAATTGATTCAAACTTTTTTTAATATTGTGCTTATTGTTTAATTTTATCGGATGGATAAACAAAAAGTCTTAATCAATACCCAAGCATTTGTCAAAAAGGAATTTTTCGGTGAAGGAACTGGTCACGATTATTTTCATCTGAAAAGAGTAGTGGAAAATGCATTGAAAATTGGAAAAGCAGAAAATGCTGATTTGTTTTTGGTTGAATTGTCTGCTTGGTTGCATGATGTTGGTGATTATAAATTACATGATGGAGTGGATCGTTCAGAGGAATTGGTTAAGGAATTTTTGTTGACACAAAATCTTTCGGATGAATTAATCCATAAAGTAAATGAAATCATTTCTCAAGTTTCATTTTCAAAAGCAAATCCAGTGACTTCTTTGGAAGCAAAAGTTGTTCAAGATGCTGATCGTTTGGATGCTTTAGGTGCAATTGGAATAGCAAGAGCTTTTGCTTATGGTGGAAGTAGAGGTAGAGAATTGTGGAATCCTGATCAACCAGATTCTACTACAGTTCAGCACTTTTATGATAAATTGTTGAAATTAAAAGATTTGATGAATACGGACACAGCTAAAGTTATAGCTGAAAAACGACATCGATTTTTAGAAGAATTTTTGGATCAATTTTATGAAGAATGGGAGCAGTAAATCATTGGATGGCTCTTCTGGCTTTTTTCCACCAAATGATAAAACCTGTGATGGGTAAAGTAAATCCTATGAATGTGATGATGAAATAAAACACGACACTGCTTGTTCCCATAATTTCGCCTGTATGCAATGGTTTGGACAATTCTTGAAATTGCTGATGAAGTGGTTTGTCTTTAAAAAGTTCTGATTTCTTTAAATTTCCTTTTCGATCCAAATCGATATAATCAGTCAAAATCATTCCCAACCAATTGTTGGTGTTTGTTTTTTGAATTCTGATCCAAGCTTCATTTTCATTCGGTAGAGTGATTGAAGTTGTTCCGTTATAAGGAAGAATTTGATTTGAAACTTTTAAAATTTCACTCAAAGAAATTGTATCTTTTATTTCATTTTTTTCAATTTCCTCTTCCTTTTTAATCATTTCATCCATCAATGCAGCGAAAGAATCGGTCACACCATCTTCGGGTAATTGTGTCTGTTGACTGATAGATTGCCCGCCTAATGAAATCAAAACTGCGTTTTTTATCCATGGATAAGTGATATAAATCCCAGTGATGGAAATGAACAATAAGAAAATTAAACTATAAAATCCAATGGTATTATGCAAGTCATAATTGACTCTATAAAACTTAGATTTCCATTTGATAGTAAAGGCTTGCTTGATTTGTTTTTTATTTCTTTTCGGCCACCAAAGAATTAATCCACTCAACAAACAGATGATGAAAATTATCACAAATGCACCAACGATTTGTTTTCCGATTTCGCCCAACAATAAATTTTTATGAAGATTTTCAATGGTTCTAAAGAATTTACTTAGGTCTTTAGTTTTATTATAATTCAATTTTTCTCCAGTGTACGGATTGAAATAATTGGTTTGAATAAGTTGTGTTTTTGGATCGATGGTGCTTATGACAATACTTCGTTTAGGACTGTTTGGAAGAGTGATTGAAGCTATTTCTAAATTGTTTTCTTTGAATTTATTTTCAAAAAAATCAATTGGTAAAGCTTGTTTTTCGACTTTTACATATAAATGAGAGCGATTGAAATAATTGTTGATTTCGTTTTTGAAAGCATAAATACAGCCAGTGATGCAAACAATCATGACTACAACCGAAGAAAATAATCCCAACCAAAGATGAATTATGGCTGAGATATATTTGAACAGAGATTCATTTTTTCTTCTTTTTCGAATGAATATGCTTTTCAGTTTCATGTTGAGTTGTAAAATATAAAGCACAAACTCTTTGCTTAGTTTGTGCTTTATTTGTTAAGGTTTGAAATGTGTATTATCTACGAGTACTATGTTTAACATCTTTTACTAATTCTCTGAATTTTTCGATTTGTTCTTCGTTCAGTACACTTTCAATAGCATTTCTTCTTTGTGTATCGAATTTTTCCCAATATTCTTTTGCTAAATCACTGTTGCCATGATAGATATCGTGAGCATTTTGGAATTCTGTTTCAAAAGCATTGTTGGCAGCATTCACTGTTAGAAATTGAGTTTCGTCCAGATTTAATTCAGTTTTAATTTGTTCTAACAAATCATCGTTGTATCTCGGTCTTTTTCTTTGGTTTTTGTCCATGTAATTTTTATAGATGTCGATTTGGTTTTCATCAAAAATTTCAGCGGTTAATTCTGCATGCTTATTATAGATGATTTCCATATCTGTAAAAAACTTTACACGATTGAGTTTGCCGTCTTCATTCATATTGATCGCTCTACTTTCTTCGATTGCTTTTTGAACATCAGCAGTGATTGCATCGAATTTTTTTTCTTGATCTTCGTTCAAATTGAGTTCTGTTTTTAGAGCGTCAAAATCAATTCCTCTTCTTTTTTTCTGTACTTCTTCTTTAGCGCATGAGATCATGGTGAAGCTAAAGATAAGAGCGGTTATCATCAGAATTTTTTTCATAGTGTCAATTATTTTTTTAGAATTTAAAGTTTATTTGTGCTGAAATGTTGAATGGATCGATTTGATTGATAAATCCACCTCTGTAATAAGAGTTATATCCTAAAGCATCTGTGATGTTGTTTAAGAAAACTCTGAATCCCAATTGATTGATTTCGTAACCCACTTGTGCATTTAAGGTTGTGTAAGCTGGCATATCGAAATATTTCAAACCTGGAACGGTATCATGAGCTGAAGTGATTTTAGTGTATTCGTTCACCGGTCTTTCGCCTACATAATAAAGTCCAGCACCGATTGAGAAACCTTTCATAAAGTTGTTTTCGAATTTATAGTGCACCCAAGCATTTGCGGTATGAGTAGGAGCATTCATCGGCCTTGAACCGTCCATATATGCTGGAGAGTTTTCGTAGAAAGCATCCAAATATGCATAACCTAACATCACTTGTAAATTTGTAACTGGTCGTCCAGCAACTTCAATTTCAACTCCTCTTCTTTTTAGATTTCCAGCCAATCCATACAATCCAGTTGCAGTTTGGTTTTCATCATATACTTGATAAGAAAGGTTTTCGTTGTTCATATCGAAATATGTAGCTGTCGCTCTCAATCTATCATTGAACCAGTTCGATTTAACACCAAATTCATATTGTTTTGTTCTTGAAATTCCTACAGTTCCACCATCATACAATGGATTGTTGGCAGCTCTTAAACTTGAGTTGGTAGTATATGATCCGAAGATATTGATGTTGTCAGTTGGAGATAAAATTAATCCGATGAAAGGATCGATTACATCTTCACTGTTGGCAATCGAATAACTCCATCTTAGTCCACCTACTACTTTTACATAATCTGTAATGCCAAAATGATGCTGAGTTACAAAACCATAGTAATAGTTCTTGCTCAAATTCGATTCACCCAATTGTAAATCTGCATCGTTATAATTTGCAAGAGAAGTAACATTTGAATTGTTGATGTCCTGATAAACATCGATCACATCCATATTTCTAATTCCTTTGGCAGATCGAGTATCCACTCTTGACATGGTATAGTCATAACCCAATTGCCAAGTCCAATTAAAAATCCCAAGCTCCATGTTTTTACCCATTAAGTCCACTTGAACCGTAGAGTTTCTATCGCTTCTAAAGCTTCTACCAATTCCTCTGTTTCTTTTGTTGTAAATAGTTTGTCCATCATCATCTTTGAACAAAGAAAGTGAAGCGACTCTTTGGTCTGATTCGTAATAAGAATTGTAAAAACCAATTCTCGCATCTAATTTATCGGTCAAATTTCTATTGATAGTTGCACCATAAGTGATGTTTTCGATTTCTTGATAATCATCCTTGAATCCAAGGAATTTACTTCCCATATCGTACAAAGCTTCTTCAGTATCTGCAGCTAAGTTGATGGTTCCTCTGTCAGGCATAGAATTATCTTTCAAATAATCCATCTCTAAAACCACTTGAGTTTTATCGTCAATTCTCCAAGCAAAAGAAGGAGCAACATAAACTCTATCATGCTTTACTTCGTCTTTAAATGATTTGCCTGCTTGGAAAGCACCAGCAATTCTAAATCCTGTATTGTAATTTTTGCCCAAAACTGTTTGAGCGTCATATTGCATTCGAGTTCTCCACCATGAACCTGATCTCACACTGATTTCACCTCCTTTTCTAAAATTTGGAGTTTTGGTTACCACATTGATTACACCTCCTGCACTTCCTAAACCATCTCCTATTCCTTGAGTCAAAGCCGATGATCCTTTGATTACTTGAATTGACTCAACACCTGCCATATCAGAAACTCCCGCAGCTGAACGGAAATCTGAGTCCATCTTTACTCCGTTTTTTAAAACTGGAGTTCCTCTATAACCACGAATCGACATCGACTCACGTGCACCTCCGTAAGAAGCGAATTGTGTTACTCCTGCTACGTTTTTAGCAGCATCGATTATCGTTAAAGCTCCTTGATCTTCAATAAGCTTTTCTGAAACTATAGAAATGGATTGAATTTGATCGTTGATATTCACAGGAAAACGAGTGATTTGTTCGATTTTTCTTTGCGATTTGTTTCTGTCGCCAAATACCTCAACCGTATTCAACATGGTAGTTTCTGGAGCTTTGAAATCGAACTGTATATCTCTACCATCAACCGTTATATTTTCTGAAGCGAAATCTCCATTTATAAATTCGAAGAAAATGGTGTAAGTTCCATTTTCTATATTTGTCAATTGATAGCTTCCGTTGTTTTTGGATGTTGTTTGTGCATTGATTTTGTCTATGCTAATAATAACACCAGGAACAGCTTGATTGTCTACGTCCGTAATTTTTCCAAAAATCATTTGTTGAGCGTACGTCCAACTTGCCAATAAAATCATTCCAATTAATAGGAGTTTCTTCATTTGTCGTGTATTTAATTTAAATTTAGTCTAAATAAACGGGGCAAATGTAAAAGTGTTTTAAGGATTTTACAAATGATAGTTGTCATTGTTAGAAAGTTCATTTTCGTTGTTGAGATTCATAGAACTTTGTGGAACAATCTAATTTGATTAGTTTTGAATATGGAGTTAAAAGATCAGTTGAATAGAAAAATAAAGTTGGAAAAACGTCCACAAAGAATAATTTCTTTGGTGCCGAGTCAAACTGAATTATTGTTCGATTTAGGCTTGTCAAAAAATGTCGTTGGAATTACAAATTTCTGTATTCATCCCGAAGGAATTAGAAAGTCTAAAAAAGTAGTTGGAGGAACCAAAAATATTCATTTGGATCGAATCATCTCTTTATCGCCTGATATAATTCTTTGCAATAAAGAAGAAAATACCAAAGAGATGGTTGAGCGCTTAGCACAGGATTTTGTTGTTCATGTTTCAGATGTGAATACTTTGGAAGATAATTTTGAAATGATTGAGCAATATGGAAAAATGTTCGGTGTAGAGGAAATTGCCAATGAAATTATTCAGAAAACTTCTGAAGAAAAAGACGAATTTCTAAAGTATGTAAAGAATCGGCCAATTTTGAAAGTTGCGTATTTTATTTGGAGAAATCCGTGGATGGTCGTTGGTGGAAATACTTTTATCGATTATATGCTTCAATTAAATAAATTTGAAAATGTTTATTCAGATTTCAATAGATATCCGGAAGTTGAATTGGAAAATCTGAAACAAGCGGATTTTTATTTGTTTTCCTCTGAACCTTTTCCTTTCCAAGAAAAACATATCAATGAATTTAGTGACTTTGTTGACAATGCAAATTTTCGTTTGGTCGATGGAGAATTTTTTAGTTGGTATGGTTCAAGATTGACCAAAGCATTTAAATATTTCAGAGAGTTGAGAGAAGGAATGCACAAGTCTTAGGTGGCATGCAAATTATTTTTTTAACTTTAACCCAATAAACGACACACAAATTGAATATAATGAGAAAATTATTTTCCATTCTAATTTTATTAACTTTTCTTCAAAATTCATTAGTCGCTCAAAGTCCTAAGAAACTCAATTCTTCTGAAATTTATGAAGCCATAAAAAAATTAAATTTTTTAGGATCTGTTTTATATGTGGCGGCTCATCCGGATGACGAAAATACTCATTTGATTTCTTATTTTGCCAATGAAGTCAAAGCACAAACCGCTTATATTTCGTTGACTCGAGGTGATGGTGGACAAAATTTAATTGGTCCAGAATTGAAAGAGTTGTTGGGCGTGATCAGAACCCAAGAATTGTTGCAAGCAAGAAAAATTGATGGAGGAAATCAATTTTTCTCAAGAGCCATCGATTTTGGATATTCGAAAACACCTGATGAAACTTTGAAAATTTGGAACAAAGAAGAAGTTTTGAGCGATCTGGTGTATGTGATTAGAAAATTTCAACCCGATATTATTATCAATCGTTTTGATCATCGTTCGCCAGGAACAACTCATGGACATCATACAGCTTCAGCTATGTTGAGCCTTGAAGCATTTGAGGCAGCAGCCGACGAAAAGAGATTTCAAAATCAATTAAACAAAGTGAAAATTTGGCAACCCAAACGACTTTTTTTCAATCCATCATGGTTTTTTTATGGAAGTCAGGATGCCTTTGACCGAGCCGATAAATCCAATTATTTCAGTATGGACATCGGAACTTATTATTCAACCTTAGGTTTGAGCAATAGTGAAATAGCAGCGAGAAGTAGAAGTCAACACAGTTCTCAAGGTTTTGGTGCAGTGGCTGTCAGAGGAAGTTCTTTGGAATATTTGGAACCTATTTTTGGAGGAATGCCGAATGAAAATGTATTTGAAGGAATTGATACATCTTGGAATCGAGTAAAAAATGGAAAACCAATCGGGAATTTGATCGATGAAATTATTCAAACCTATGATTTTAAAAATCCTTCTGCTTCGATTCCTAAATTATTGAAAGTTTATGATTTGATAAATGCATTGGAAGATAGTCATTGGAAAAAAATCAAATTGGAAGAAGTCAAAGAGTTGATTTTATCTTGCGCTGGCTTGTATTTGGAAGCTGTTGCATCTACTGAGACTGCGGTGCGAGGTGAGCAAATCGATATAGCAATAGAAGCGACCAATAGAAGTGAAGCTGCATTTGTTTTGAAATCTGTGATGAATCAAACTTTTAATCAAACTTTAAAATACAATCAGAATTATTCAACAAACATAGGATTTACAATTCCAGAAAGCGCGACTTTGACTTCACCTTATTGGTTGAACGAAAATCCAGGTTTAGGAATGTATGATGTAGATGATTTGGATTTAATTGGTTTGGCTGAAACACCAGATGCAGTAACTGTCGATTTTCAATTAGAAATTGATGGAAGGACTTTATCAATTGAACGTCCATTGGTCTATAAATTCAATGATCCAGCGGTAGGAGAGAGTTACAAGCCATTTGCTATAGTTCCTAAAGTTTCTACTGATATCGCAGAAAAAGTAATTATTTTCAATGATGAAAAATCTAAATTAATTGCTGTAAAGGTCAAGGGATATGAAAATGATATGGCGATGGAGTTGAGTTTAGAAGCGCCAAAAGACTGGAAAGTTTCACCGGAAATAAAAAACATTTCCCTTTCGAAAAAAGGAGAAGAAAAAACTTATTGGTTTGAAGTTTATCCACCAAAAAATCAAAGTGAAGGTGAGCTGAAACCTGTGGTGAAATACGAAAATGAGATTTATGATAAAACCTTGGTTGAGATAAATTATCGACACATACCAGAACAAAAGGTTTTACTGTCAGCTGCGTCAAAAATAGTTAAAATTGATATTCAAAAAGATGGTGATAAAATAGCTTATATCGATGGAGCCGGAGATGCTTTGCCCGAAAGCTTACGACAAATTGGTTATGAAGTGACAACGCTTAATCCGCGTGAAATCACTTGGTCCAAACTTAAAGAATTCGATGCAGTTGTTTTGGGAATTAGAGCTTTCAATGTAGTGCCTGAATTGGCCTATAAAAACAAAATCTTGTTTGAATATGTGAAAGAAGGAGGAAATGTTTTGGTGCAGTACAATACCAATCATGCTTTGGTGACGGAAGAAATTTCGCCTTTACCCTTGAAATTATCGAGAATTCGAGTGACTGAAGAAGACTCTAAAGTAAACTTTATAAATCCGACGCATAGCGCATTGAATTATCCTAATAAAATCACAGAAAAAGATTTTGAAGGATGGATACAAGAAAGGGGTTTGTATTTTCCGAAAGAATGGGATCTAACTTTTGAAAGCTTGTTTTCAATGGCTGATACCGGCGAAGAGCAAGTTGAAGGAAGTGTTCTGATATTGCCTTATGGCAAAGGAAATTATGTTTATACAGGTTTAAGTTTTTTCAGGGAATTGCCTGCAGCTGTGCCTGGTGCTTATCGATTGATAGCGAATTTGTTGTCATTAAAAAATAAAGAATAAAAATGAAAAACGAAGACACTCATTCAAAATGGCAAGCTTCTTATTTCTGGATGTTATCGGCCAATGCAATCTATATAATTGTATTTTATTTAATCATGAAAATTTTCGTTTGATATGCATACGGTCGATTGGATGATACTTATATTTTCATTGTTGTTCATAGTGATTTATGGAACATATAAAACAAGGAAAAACAAGGGAATAGATGATTTTCTAAAAGGTCAAGATTCGAGTTGGTTCACTGTAGGTTTGTCAGTTATGGCAACTCAAGCGAGTGCGATTACCTTTTTGTCGACTCCAGGCCAGGCATTTCATGACGGAATGAGCTTTGTGCAATTCTACTTCGGATTGCCAATTGCGATGGTGATCATTTGTTTGATTTTCATACCGATTTTTCGAAGGTTAAATGTTTTTACTGCTTATGAATTTTTGGAAGGTCGATTTGATTTAAAGACTCGTACGTTAACGGCTATGTTGTTTTTGATACAAAGAGGATTGTCGGCCGGTATTACCATTTTTGCACCTGCGATTATATTGTCAGCCGTTTTGGGATGGGATTTATTGACATTGAATGTAATTATTGGTTCTTTGGTGATTATTTACACAGTTTCTGGAGGAACAAAAGCTGTAAATGTAACTCAGAAGCAACAGATGGCAGTAATGATGGGTGGTATGTTTGTGGCCTTTATCATTTTGATGTATGAATTGCCAGAAGGTATCAATTTGAACAATGCCATGCAGATTGCTGGTGCGAGTGGAAAGTTAAATATATTGGATTTTTCTCTTGATTTAGACAATCGTTATACATTTTGGAGTGGAATTATAGGTGGAACTTTCTTGTCTTTGTCATATTTCGGAACGGACCAAAGCCAAGTGCAAAGATATTTGTCGGGAAGATCGGTGAAACAAAGTCAAATGGGAATGATTATGAATGGATTTCTGAAAGTCCCAATGCAGTTTTTTATTCTATTTGTAGGAGTGATGGTTTTTGTGTTTTATCAATTCAATTTTTCACCTTTACATTTCAATCCTTTGGCTCAAGAATCCATAGAAAATTCAATTCATTATTTAGAATACCAAGAATTAGAAAAAGAACAATTGGATAATTTTGAAAGGAAACAAGATTTAATTCAAACTTATCTTAGCGCAAATGAAGTCGAAAAAGAGTTGATTAAAAAGCAATTACAGGCAACCGATCAAACGGACAAAGAATTGAGAGAAAAAGCAAAAGTGCTGATTGAAACTACGGACTCTTCCATCGAAACCAACGATAAAGATTATGTTTTCATTTACTTTGTACTGAATTACCTTCCCAAAGGAATTGTAGGTTTGATTTTGGCGATGGCTTTAAGTGCGGCTATGTCTTCGACGGCTTCAGAATTAAATGCTTTAGGAACTACAACTACTATCGATTTATACAAGAGGAATATTCAAGGAAAGAGCGAAGGTCATTATTTGAAAATGTCAAAGGTTTTTACTTTTATGTGGGGAGTTTTAGCCATTTTATTTGCGAGTGTAGCAAATTTATTCGATAATTTAATCCAATTGGTGAATATTATTGGCTCCATATTTTATGGAAATGTTTTAGGGATTTTCTTATTGGCATTTTTCTTTAAATACATCAAAGAGCATGCGGTTTTCATTGCTGCGATTATCACTCAAATCATCATAGTTTGGGTTTGGTGGTTGGATAAAATCCCATATTTATGGTTGAATTTATTGGGGTGTTTATTGGTGATTTTACTTGCGAATATTATTCAAATTTTCTTTAAAAATAAATCAGAAATTGAACCAGTTAATGACATAGGCGAATAAAATTGATAGAAAAACAAAAGCCGTTTCAACTCAGAAACGGCTTTGTTTTTGTGTGGAATTTAGTTTATTTCAAACGTTTGATTAAATCTTCATTCAGCTTAATGTAATCGCTATTTCCTGCTTTTTTCGAAGCCTCTAAAGATTCTTGAGCTATTTTGATTGCACTGTCTTTATTTCCAGCTTTTTCATGAATCAAAGCTTGACTGTAAAGCTGATAGAACTGAGGATCTTTATTTAATTTCATTCCTTCATCCATCCATTTTTTAGCTTGAGAAATGTCTTTGTCGGCTCTATAAAAATAGTTAGCAGCGGCCATAAAATCTTGAGCAGTTGGTTGTCCACTCATGGTTTTCTTTATGGATTCCATTACTTTTTCTTCCGTTGGAACTTCAATTTTTGTAGAAACTTTAACATTGTCCCAAGCGATGGTCAAATCGGCAGTATTCATTGTTTTATTTTCCAATGCAATGGTGAAAGTTTCTACCGGTTGATTGAGATTTTGAACTTTAGCACTTGTTTTGGCAGCAATTTTACTTTCGTCCCAATTTGCTGGATTTCCCCAATTGCTACTTTCTGTATAAAAATAAATTTCCCAATTATCTTTGTTTGGTTTGGTGTAAATTGAATATTTACCTGCTTTTAGAGTTTGTCCATCGATTTTCACATCGTCTTCAAATTCTATGGTAGTGTTGTTATTTGCACCTGTTCTCCAAATTTTGTCATAAGGAACCAAGTTGCCAAAAATCTTTCTTTCGTTTTTATTAGGTCTGAAATATTCGACCTCAATTTCAGTTAAACCCACGGTTTCTTCGAAGTTTGCTTCAGAACTCGCCTGTGGAGTAATTACTTGAGCATTTGTAAAAATAAATATTCCTACGATTGTAAAAGTTGTTAAAATCCTTTTCATTTGTGTAATTTTTCCTCAAATTTAATGTAAAATATTTCAAAATCCATTGAAAGCTTATATTTGTACAATATATGTTAGAAAAAAAAGAAGCCCAATATGAAAATGTGGTTTTAGTCGGACTGATTAACCGCAATCAAGATGAAGATAAACTGGAAGAATACTTAGATGAACTTGAGTTTTTAGCTTTTACAGCCGGAGCAGAGGTTTCAAAAAGATTTGTTCAAAAATTAGACGCACCTGATTCAAAATATTTTGTTGGAAGTGGAAAATTAGATGAAATCACTCAATTTGTTCATGAAAATGACATAGATACTGTGATTTTCGACGATGAATTGACGCCTTCTCAATTGAAAAATATCGAAAGGAAAGTCGATCGAAAGATCATCGACAGGACTCAGTTGATCATGGATATCTTTGCTCAACGAGCTCAAACTTCTTATGCACGTACACAAGTTGAGTTGGCGCAATATGAATATTTCTTGCCGAGATTGACTGGTTTATGGACGCACTTGGAACGTCAGCGTGGTGGAATTGGAATGCGTGGACCAGGAGAGCGAGAAATTGAAACTGATAGGCGAATCATTCGTGACAGAATTACTTTTCTAAAAAAGAAATTAGAAACCATCGATAAGCAGATGGCTACTCAACGCACGAATCGCGGAGCTTTGGTGAGAGTTGCTTTGGTGGGATA
>DEQC01000054.1 GCA_002359055.1 Flavobacteriales bacterium UBA3376
GCTGTATTTTCAAAACTTTTGATATTCCCCACAAAATCATAGGAATAATGATTGTTGAGAAGAATATTATTGACGCGTTTGGTTTTCATATTTTCTAATCTTCTCAATTTCGGGTCATACGTATAGGTATTTACTGTATTGTTGCCATATTTGATAGCCGTTCGTTGTTCAAAATGGTCGTAGGTAATTTGTTTGATGTAACTATGTTCTTGAGAATTAATCGTTCCCTTCATCGATAATAAATTTCCACCCAAGTCATAAAGGTAAGAAACTTCTTCAGAATCTGGGTAAGTTATTTTCAATAAACGATTGAAACTGTCGTATTCGTATTGATGAACAAATTTACGATTGGGTAAATTTGGAGCAATTATCCATCTTGAAACTTTTGTAAGTACTCCCATATTACCATATTCGAATGTTTGTCGTCCAGTAGCATCATATTGTTCAATTAATTTTCCTTTTGCATTAGGAGTAGTTTCGTTTGCATCTCCATAGACATATCTAACATCATTTAAATTTCCAGTCGATGGAATGGGAGGATATGTAATGCTTAGCAACCTATTTAATTCGTCGTAATTGTATTTGATGAATCGGTCATCAGAATTGACATTATAATTGAGTAGGTTGGGAGTTTGCATTTTAGTTAGATTCCCAGCAGAGTCGTACCAATATTGGTTGACACCAGCGTCTGGATGAGACATTTGAACACGTCTTCCGAGTTGGTCGTATATACTTGTGATGGTGTTTTGTTCGGCATCTTCCACTTCAATTAACTGCCCGATGTTATCATATCTATATTTAGTCCATATGGGTTGGTTGTCGGTATGATTTTTCGTAGAAGTGGTTCTACCATTAGTATCGGTAAAGCTTTCGGTTATCAATTGTTGTTGTTGAGATTGATTAACTATAGTTTTGACTTTCAATTGTCTATTTCCAAAACCATCAGTATCGATTCCATATTCCATAAATGAAGTATGTCCATTCTCTGGCAAATCGACTTGAATGACTCTATCGAGTTCGTCATAAGTAGTTATGGTTGGATGTTCAAAATCATTTATTAAAACTGTAAAAATGTCATTATCATCCTTGTTTTGTGCTTGTGGCTGATATTCTTTAATAATTCTATTGTAACTGTCATATTCAACTTTTCCAGATACAGACATTCTTTCATTTGGCGTATTGTTATCTAAAATACGTTCATCATAATCTTTTTTTACCTGGCGAACTCTTCCTATACCATCAACAAAAGTATAGGTTTCAATGGGGTTGCCTGCATTTTGAGAATCGTAATGCTTAGTAATTGCGTATTTATTTTCTGGATGATATTCAAACTTCAAGGTATATTCAGGGTCTTTTGGTCCTTTTACTTTAGTAAGTCTTCCCATACTATCGTATTCATAAAGAACTTCATTCCCATTTGTATCAATGGCTTTAGTCAAATTTCCGTATTTAAATTCAAATTCCGATGTAGAAAAATAACCCATATTATCAGTTACTTTTACGGGGTAACTTCTAATGATGTTGTCATATTCGTATTGGAGATGAAATCTATGTCCGTTCATATTTTCTGGATAGGTGATTTTCACTAAGTTTCCGTCATCATTATAGAGCATATCGGTTTGAGCAAAAACTTCATTATCGTTTTCATCTTTGTACCAGGCTTTGATCGTACCGATTGCGCCAGTTAAATTATCGATGTTTTCCGTCGTTCTTTTTCGTATATATTCCGATGAATTTTCGCTCTCCTTCACAATGATTTCTTTTGGTACTGAAAGAATATTTCTTTCAGTTAATGCAGGAATGTCATGGTAGTTGACCATGCTTACATATTCATCTCCAGAAACATTTACATCTCCGAAATTTTCTAATTTTGTCACTCTTCCGAGCTCATCATAAGTAAATATTTGTTTAGAATGAATGGGATTAGGGTTCAATTCATAAATGTAATTATCGGTCTGTTTTAGCGTAGCGATAGCTGTATTTCTTCCTTCAGAACCTCCTGTGTCAAAATCCAAAGGAAGTACGGTATTTACATCTCTCTTGTAATTGTCGTCAATTGCGTTTAATTGATAAGTATTCACCGATTTTGAGAATAGCTGATTGGTTGGGATGTCAATGTATCCGTTATTGCTACTATAAGAACCTTTGATCATATAAGATTCTTTCAAAGCACCTTTCAGGAAGTAACTTCTATTATGGTAGCGATTGATTTGGGTTCTGTATGCGTTAGGTTCAACTTCGTCATAATTGTCAATATTGGCCTCTTCAACCAAATCAATGATTTTCACGGTTTCAAAGCCATAGAATTCTCTTTCTCTTCGGTCGTAGTATCCGTCTTCGTATTTGAAGAATTTTTCGATAGTCTCAGAATCTTCAACTTTTACGTTTGTAAACACCCATTTGCCCATAGGAAGTTCATAAGTATTTCCAGTAACATCAAAATCAATATGAAAACTTCCACCTATAGGGTTTGTAACACTCTCTAATAAATTTGTTTTACCAATCGTAGAAGGGTAAACTGTAATTTGATTATTATCCGAGACCAGAAAATCCGGAAATCCATCTCCATTGAAATCGGAAATAGTTTTAAGGGTTTTATTTACGGCTTTTCCTTGTGAATATTTTACATTTACACATCCAAATTTGACAGTTATAAAAAGCAAGGGAATGATACCACATCCGTTAACAGCACCGTTAAGAGAACCATTAACAGTCTCAGTAGATTTATCGAGATTTAAAATGTGATTTTGTGCTTGTTTCCAATAAATAGGTGGCCCAAATTTATTGCCATAATTGATTTGAACTAAGAGATAGCCTATGATGGGTACTGCATAAACCAAATCAGGTAAACCATCTCCATTCATGTCAATCAACTGTACATCTTCATTTCCAATAGTTTTACTGCCTGATAGTCCTGCTTCTAAACTTCCGTTCCACAGATTAATTCCAACTCCAGCACCAAATGTTTCATTTGAAGATTCAGATAATAACACCTCATTCCAATGTGTTTCTACAAAGTTTTGATGATTTCCTAAATTTAATTCTACTACTCCGTTATCGTAAACTTTATCTGGCAAACCATCTCCATTTACATCTATCCAAGTTTCCTTTATCTCATTATCCCCTTTAGAGAAGGAGCCGCTTAGGGTAGCCGAAGCTCCATCAGTGCTCGTCTTTCCATTATTGTTTTGTGTATTTCCTTTTCCTTTAGCATCACCTGTAGCTACTCCACTTATTAATTTTTGTCCCCCAGCCGACATCCCTTTACCACTCGACTTTGTTTTATCTACTCCATGAGAAAAAGGATTAGATGTTTTGAGACCTCCGAGACTTTGAGTTAATTGGATTGTTTCAGTTGTTAAAATATCCGGATATTTATCACCGTTTAAATCCATATAATCAGAATACGACTTATTTTCCCCTGAACTACCAGATGACCCTATCCCAGCAAAACCAAGTGACCATGATTTTCCTTTACTTGTATTTACTTTGTTAATGGAATAAGCACCAAAGTCCATTGGTCCCTGATAGTGATATTCTTCATTTTCATCCGGTTCTGGTTCATTTGGATTGACATAATCCCAATTGGAATTCATCTGCGTTTCGGATGCAAACATATTTGGATAAGAATTCACCCATTCTTCAATGTATTCATTGTTGGCATTCTTTGAGCGTTTTGGAAGAAGAGTGGTAGAGCTGCCATTACTTCCCCATGGTAAACTATTTTGTAATTGCTGTAAATAAGCTTCTAAATCCTCCAAATTCTCAAAACCGTCTTCTGGAGGTAAAATAGGAATGATATCTTCTTCAACCGCCCCATCATTTGGGATATTGATTTCCATGGAATTCACAACCGATGAGTCAATAAGTTTAATCCCATACTCATCCACTGGAGTACTTGGACTTGCAAGACTCGGATCATAAACAAATTGCCCCCAATTGAGGTAGGAAGCCCCTAATCCATTTTTAGCCATTATATAATAATTCTCATAAAAGTATGGAGTGGTTATCCCTGTGGTCTAGCCCCCTATTAATC
>DEQC01000037.1:0-12284 GCA_002359055.1 Flavobacteriales bacterium UBA3376
CCTTTCCCAACGCAAGTTTCTCCAAAGTTAGCAAGTGGCTCGAGAGAAAATCCTCATTTGAGAATGATCGCTTACAAAGTTCCTTTCAACAAAACTTTGGACAGTTTGAAACAAGCAGATCCTACGCAATATAGAGTTTTTGACAATGTTTCAAGTACGTTTAACGATGCTACCACTTCGTATTTCCATCATGCCATCGGTGGATATCACGGAGCGAAATTGAGAAATTATCAAGACATCATCGATTTATATATTTCTGGAAGTAGTCGAGCAAAAGAATTAGGAATTACTTCAGTCGATACCGAAATGATTTTGAATTTATTGAACACTAAATATTTAGTTCATGGAAGTTTTACCAGCCCTATGGTTGAGAAAAACAACAATGCATATGGAAATGTTTGGTTGGTTTCTGATATCAAGTGGGTTCAAAATCCAAATGAAGAAATTTTAGCCATCAAAGAAGTCGATTTGTTGAAAACAGCAGTTTTGGAGAGTAAATTCAATGCGCAAATTCCAAATGCTTTTCCAAATGAACGTGCTTCATCCATCGAATTGGTGAATTATTTACCACATCGATTGACTTATAAAGCAGACATAAAATCCCCTAAATTCGCAGTTTTCTCAGAAATTTATTACCCACATGGTTGGACAGCAAAAGTCGATGGAGTAGAACGTCCTATCATCAAAACAAATTATTTCTTGAGAGGAATTGCTTTGGAAGAAGGCGATAAAGAAATCGTGATGGAATTCAATCCTCCGACCATTAAAAAAGGTGAAAATTTGACCTTAGCCTTTAATGTGATTTTTGTATTAATGGTTTTAGGCGCAGGATTTTGGACTTGGAAACAAGGAGATTTTAAGAACAAAGGTGTTTAAGAATTTGTAAAATTTTGCAATAATAGTTTTGAATGAAATGAATAAGAAAAAAGTTTTGATCATCACTTATTATTGGCCACCTGCAGGAGGACCTGGCGTTCAACGTTGGTTGAAATTCACAAAATATTTGCCTGAATTCAATATTGAACCCATAGTTTTTATTCCTGAAAATCCATCTTATCCAATAGTCGATGAAAGTTTGAAAAGTGAAGTTTCAGCGGATTTAAATCTAATTCAAACAAAAATTTGGGAACCTTATCAAATCGCTGAACGCTTGAATCCAAAATCGAAAGCTTATAAAGCTGGACATTTCGAAAAAAGTGAAAATCAATCTTTTTTGACCAAACTTTCAGTATTTATTCGTGGAAATTTTTTCATACCCGACGCAAGAGTTTTTTGGGTGAAACCTTCAGTTAAATATTTAAATAATTATTTAGGCCAAAACAAAATCGATACGCTCATTACAACTGGGCCGCCGCATAGTTTGCATTTAATCGGTTTGAAATTAAAAGAAAATTTTCCAGAAATAAAATGGTTGGCAGATTTTAGAGATCCTTGGACACAAATCAGTTATCATTCGGAATTGAAATTGACTAAATCTTCTCAGAAAAAACACAAAAAACTGGAAGAAAAAGTAATGAAATCAGCCGATTTGATCATTGCTACGAGTTTTACAGATGCCGAAAATTATAAAAAAATCGGTGCGAATAGAGTGGAAGTTGTTACGAATGGATTTGAAACTTCGGATTTTGATTTAACAAAAAAAAATCAAAATTCTTCGAAATTTAAATTGACATATAGTGGTGGACTTGAAGTTGCACGAAATCCTTTGGTCCTTTGGAAAATCATTGATGAATTACAAGAAGAACATTCAAGTTTTAAAGAAGATTTAGAATTAGAATTTTATGGAAATTTGAGTGAAGATGTGAAAAACTCACTGAAAGAAAATCATTTGGAACAATTTCTAAACGAACATGGATATGTTTCACACAAACAATCTATCGAAGGCATTTTGAATTCAAATTTATTGTTGATTACTAATTTTCCTGATGAAAAATCTAAGGGAATTATTCCAGGAAAATTGTTTGAATATATGGCAACAGAAAATCGGATTTTGGCGATTGGTCCAGATGAAGGCGATGTGAAAAAACTTTTGGAGGAAACCGAGTCGGGTGAATATTTCACTTATGATGAATTCAATGAAATTAAATCATACATTTTAGAGGTTTATGAACAATGGAAAACGGGCGCCCAAAGGCACCCGAATTTAAATTATCATAAATATTCTCGCAAAGCTTTGACTGAGCGATTGGCTCATTTGATTTAATTCTTTTCAGGAATTCTTTTCAAAACTTCTATGAAATATTTGTAAAACTTTTGTAACGATTGAATTTCAACTCTTTCGTCAGGTGAGTGTGGACCAGTGATATTTGGACCAAATGAAATCATATCCATATTGGGATAATGCCCGCCAATGATACCGCATTCCAATCCACCGTGAGTGGCAATTATTTTAGGAGATTCACCAAACATTTCTTCATATAGAGGTTTCATCACATCTAAAATTTCAGAGTTGGTATTGGGTCTCCATCCTGGATATCCACCTGAAAATTCAACTTCAAATCCAGCCAATTCAAAAGTTGCTTTGAGCGTAGAAATCATTGCTTCTTTACCAGATTCAATGGCAGAACGCGATAGACAAAGAATTTTCATTTCACCATCTTTCACAACTACATTTGCCACATTATTTGAAGTTTCAGTCACGCCTTCCATTTCTGGCGACATTCTATAAACTCCGTTGAAGGCTGACATCACCGCATAAGTCAAGTTTTTAGTTTCTTCGAATGAAGCAACTGATTCTTGAGAATCGACTTTAGTGATTTCAATTTGGATGTTTGGTTCGATTGGTAGAAATTCATTGATGATATCGGTTTTTAATTCTTCCAAAGATTTAATTAATTCATCGATTTTTGAATTTTTTACAGAAATTATAAAATGTCCTTCACGTGGAATTGCATTTCTTAAACCTCCACTATCCATTGATGCGATTTGTGCATTGAAATCTAAAGATTTAAATAAAAATCGAGCCAAAAGTTTGTTAGAATTTCCTAATTCTAATTGAATATCACCTCCTGAATGTCCACCTTTAAGTCCTTTGATATCGACTTTAATGGATTGATAATCATCAGATAATTTTTCGATTTCATAATTTTTCGTTGCCGTTACATCCATTCCTCCAGCACAGCTAATTGTCAGTTCATCATCATCCTCGGTGTCTAAATTCAGAAGAATTTCACCTTCTAAAATATTGGGATCCAAATTGATAGCTCCTGTCATACCGGTTTCCTCATCAATGGTAAACAAAGCTTCAATGGCTGGATGTTCAATTTCGTCGGATTCTAAAACTGCCATAATCGCTGCAACCCCAATTCCATTGTCAGCACCCAAAGTAGTTCCTTTGGCTTTTACGAATTTATCATCTTCAATAAACATCTGTATGCCTTGCGTTTCAAAATCGAAATCTACATCATTGTTTTTTTGATGTACCATGTCTAAATGCGCTTGTAGAACAATGGTTTTTTTATTTTCATGACCTTTGGTTGCAGGTTTTTTTATGATTACGTTGCCTATCTCATCTGTAATCGTTTCAAGATTTAATTTTTTACCGAATTGAATCATGAATTCTCTGACTTTTTCTTCTTTTTTGGAAGGTCGAGGAATTTCATTCAAATCAGCAAAGTTTCTCCAAATATTTTTTGGTTCTAAATTTAATATGTCGTTCATATGAATTGTTTATTGATTTTAATCGAGAAATAATTTTAAAAAAGTGTGTTTTACATCAACTTAAATCTTCAGTTGTATGAGTTATAAAAAAAAACAGGAAAAAACACCTTACAAAAATAGGGATAACCCTTAAAAATTTTAAATATTAAGTCATAAATTTGTTATCAGAATGTTTCGGAATAATTGAGTTTATTTCTGATTTCATTCAAATCTCTCTAATAACTACCTAAATACTATGAAAATATCCCACAAACTTCTCCATTTTGAGAGTGTGGGATTTTTTTAAAACTCCAATTCTACCAATACTGGACAATGATCCGAATGCACGGCTTCTGATAAAATAGCGGCTCTTTTCATATTTTTTTCAAGTGATTGACTCACCATATTGTAATCGATTCTCCAGCCCTTATTTCTCGCCCTTGAATTGGCTCTGTAGCTCCACCAGCTATAATTATGTGGTTCTTTTACAAAAAACCTAAAAGAATCTATCATCTCACATTCTTCAATATATTTCGACAACCATTCTCTTTCGACCGGTAAAAAGCCTGAAACTTTAGCGTTTCGGACAGGATCGTGTATGTCGATTTCTTTGTGACAGACATTATAATCTCCTGCTACAATTAGGTTTGGAATTTCTTTTTTTAATTCTTTTATATAATCAAGGAAGTCATAACAGAATCTCAATTTAAAATCCAATCTTTCTTCCATATTGGTTCCACTTGGAATGTAAACGCTGATGACAGAAAAATTTTCAAAATCAGCTCTGATCACTCTTCCTTCATTGTCTATATAATCTATTCCAGTTCCGTATTCGATGTGTTTAGGTTTGTGTTTAGTGATAATTGCCACTCCACTGTAACCTTTTTTTTCAGCGGAATGCCAATAACTGTAATAACCTAATTTGTTTAAAGTTTCGATTTCATCTTTGATTTGCTCTGGTTGAGCTTTTGTTTCTTGCAGACATAAAACGTCAGGTTGGGCAGCCTCTATCCATTCGTTCAGACCTTTTCTCATCGCTGCTCTGATTCCATTTACGTTATAGCTAAGTATTTTCATTTTAATTTTTTATTACTTTTTGAATTTTAAACGAATAACTGAAAAATATATTGATTTTAAAAATTGGTAATTACTTTCTGTACTTTAATCTCAAACTATTGGTCACAACGCTCACACTACTAAATGCCATAGCAGCTCCAGCTATCATTGGATTCAATAAAAATCCATTGATAGGATAAAGAATACCTGCAGCAATCGGAATTCCTATGATGTTGTAAATAAATGCCCAAAATAAGTTTTGTTTAATGGTTGAAACCGTTTGTTTGGAAAGTTTGATGGCTTCGGGAATCTTTAATAAATCGTCCGATAAAATAGTCATTTTAGAAGATTCTATAGCGATGTCACTTCCTTTGCCCATAGCAATTCCTATATCTGCCTGAGCCAAAGCAGCACTGTCGTTGATCCCATCACCTGACATAGCAACTTTTTTACCTTCGGCTTGTAGTTTTTTGATGAAATTTAATTTGTCTTCTGGTAAAACTTCCGCTTGAAAGTCATCCAACTTCACTTCGCGTGCAATTGCAGCTGCTGAAGCTTGATTGTCACCTGTCAACATATAAACTTCTAATCCTATTTCATGCATCTGATCAATCGCCTTTTTGGAAGTAGATTTGATGTTGTCAGAAATTGCAACCCCAGCAAGAACTCGGTTGGAATTACTGAACAATACGATGGTCTGAGTCATCAATGCTCTGTTGTTCATCCAATTTTCATAATCATATCCTAAATTGATGTTTTGTTCTTTTATGAATTTTGGATTTCCAATGTAATAAACTTCGTCTTTGTATTTACCCTTAATTCCTTTACCAGAAACGTTTTCAATTTCAATTCCATCCAAATACAAATCGGTCAATAGTGGAGTAGGTAATAGTTCATCGGTTTGATCAATTATATTTTTTCTTTTTTCGGAATGATAAGCTTCCAAATATTTTACAATGGCTTCCGCCAAAGGATGCTCAGATTGTTTTTCGATCGAATAAAGTATGGGTGAAAATTGAATTGCATCAGCGTTGAACCAAGTCAAATGATTGACTTTTGGTTTTCCTTGAGTGATAGTTCCTGTTTTATCCAAAACAATCGCATCCAATTGCATAGCAGTTTCTAAACTTTCTGCATCTTTGATTAAAATTCCTTTTTCAGCTCCTTTGCCAACTCCAACCATAATAGCTGTTGGAGTAGCTAAACCTAAAGCACATGGACAGGCGATCACCAAAACTGTGATAAACGCCAGCATTGCATGTGTAAAACTATTTTCTCCACCCAAAATTATCCAAAGTATGAATGCAACAATTGCAATTACCAAAACTATGGGAACAAAAATCGAAGCGATTTTATCCACCAAATTCTGAACAGGTGCTTTACTTCCTTGTGCATCTTGAACCATTTTGATGATTTGGCTTAGCAAGGTATCTCCTCCAACTTTTGTGGCTCTGAATTGGAAACTTCCTTTTTGATTGATGGTCCCTGAAAAAACTTGGTTACCTTCTTTTTTTTCAACAGCTATAGGTTCACCTGAAATCATACTCTCATCAATGAACGAACGACCAGAAATCACTTCTCCATCAACAGCAATTTTGTCGCCAGGACGAACCCTAATGATATCGCCGATTTGAATGGATGCGATCGGTACTTCAATAGAGTTTCCTTGTTTGTCAACTTTAAGAACAGTTTTGGGTTGCATGCCAATGAGTTTTTTTATGGCCGATGAAGTATTGCTTTTGGCTTTTTCTTCCATCAATTTACCCACCAAAATAAAAGCGATAATCACTCCAGCGGCTTCGAAATAAACATGAGGTTCCAAACCTCTATTGATCCAGAATTCAGGAAATAAAGTGTTGAAAACACTGAAAATATAAGCGATTCCTGTACTCATCGCAACCAAAGTATCCATATTGGAAGAACGATTTTTTAATTGTCGCCAAGCGCCTACGAAAAATTGCTTACCAAAAACAAATACGATGGGAGTAGATAATGCCCACATGATATAATTTGCATAAGGAATATCCATGAAAACCATACCGATCAACATCAACGGAACGGCAAGGACAATCGCCCAAATCGTTTTTTTCTTTAAGCTTTCATATTTTTTTTGTTGCAAACTGTCCAAATCTTCATGTGCATCATCTGATTCGTCTATCATCAAATCATAACCAGCCGATTGTAAGGCGGCTTTTAACTCTTCAGGTGAAGTTAAACTTGGTATGTACTCGATGATCGCTTCAGTATTTGCATAGTTCACATGGGCACTGACAACTCCTATATGATATTTCAAAATGTTTTGAGTACTTGTAGCACAAGCGGTACAAGATAAATTCAAAACTGGATAATGTTTTTTTACAGTGGGAACAACATAACCTAAATCTCTGATTTTTTGAACTGCAAGTGGAATGGCTTCATCCAAATCTTCTGAACTGATTTTCACTCTTTTGTTGTTGATTTCCACCGAAATTTCATCGATCTCTTCAATTTCTTTTAATCCTTTATCGACTATTAAAGCACAATGTTCACTATCGACATTTTCTAAAGGGATGTATATGTGTTTATCTTTTGACATAATGATTTGATTTATAGAACAAAATTCGGAAAATATAAACGGTTGCTCTTATATAATTTTGGCAAAGAATTACATTAAATTTTATCCAAAGATTTTCTTCCTTTGATTCCTAAATTTTTAAACTCCGTGGGCGTTAATCCAGAGATTTTTTTGAATTGAGCGGAAAGGTGGGCTGGACTTGAATAGTTCAATCGAAAAGCGATTTCCTTTAAACTCAATTCATCATAAATCAAAAGCTCTTTTACTTTTTCGATTTTTTGAAGAATGGTAAACTGCTCAATCGTCATACCGAGTGTAGAAGAAAAAAGTTTGCTCAATTGTGCATAATCTTTGTTGATTTTTGAGGAAATTAATTCAGATAAATTGATGTCATTTTCTTTTTCTGAACTAATGTGTTCTATGATAATTGTTTTGATTTGATGAATCAAAGCAGAATTTTTATCGTTCAATAATTCAAAACCTAACTTTTTGATATTGGATTGAAATTCCTTCAATTGCTCGTTGGAAATTTCATTTTCAAGTAAAACTTCGCCCAATCGCACTTCGATGAATGGAATGTTTAAAATTTTTAAGCTATTTTCAACTGCCATTATACATCTTGGGCAAACCATGTTTTTTATCTGAAGCTTTCTCATCGAACAAAGTTAATCATTTTTAAACTCCTTTGTTTATATCGATTTAACAAGTATGAGTTGATAAATTCTTAGTTATATTTGTACAAACTATTTGACTTTTGAAATTTAAATTAAGTATAATTTTATTGATAACTCTCATTGCTGCAGGTATTTTTTTGAATTTAAATGTTGGTAATGCAAGAGTTTCATTATTAAATGTTTTTGACGATGAGATGACCTATCGATTGATAGTCGATTATCGATTGCCAAAAACTTTAGCAGCGATTTTAGCAGGAATTGCTTTGCCGTTGAGTGGTTTGATGTTGCAAGAATTGTTCAGAAATCCATTGGCAGATCCTTCGGTTTTGGGAATTACATCTGCTGCAGGTTTGGGAGTAGCTTTGGTGATTTTTTTATCTTCGATTTTAGGATTTACTTCATTGATAAATAATTCATGGTTAATTAGTTTTGCTTCATTTTTCGGAGCTTTATTGGCTTTGCTTTTGATTGTATTTTTTTCTGCAAGATTGAATTCCACAAGTGCTTTGATCATTGTAGGAATAATGATTGCTGGATTTTCATCTGCCATCATTGGTGTTTTACAATTTTTTGCTCCTTCTGAAAAAATTAAAACTTATTTGATGTGGACTTTTGGGTCTTTGTCAGGTTTGTCTTGGGCTCAAATATTTGTTTTCACAATTATGACGCTGATCGGATTATTGATTTCAGCATTTACATTGAAAGGAATTTCTGGTTTGCGTTTGGGCGAAAATTATGCACATAGCATGGGAATTAACATCAAAAAAGTACGTTGGTTGATTTTAATTTCCTCGGCTATTCTAACTGCTGCAGCAACTGCTTTCGTTGGTCCGATCGCTTTTATAGGTCTTGCAATTCCACATATTTGTAGAATAGTTTTTAAGAAAACCCAAGTGATCAAATTATATGTTTTAGTGATTTTGGCAGGAATTTTCTCCATGTTATTATTTTCTTGGATCGCACAAATTTTCCCAAGTGGAAGTTTACCTATCAACATTATTACTTCATTGATAGGAGCACCGATTGTCATGAGTATTATTTTGAATCGCAATCAATTTCAGTGGAATGAATGACGCAATTTTAAAAATTGAAAATTTGTCTGTAGGTTATTCGACTCCCGTTTGTTCAAATATAAACGCTCAGGTGAGAGAAGGGGAAATGGTTGGATTGATCGGGAAAAATGGTTCAGGTAAGAGTACTTTGATAAAAACAATCATTGGAATTGAAAACCAATTATCAGGTCAAATTCTTATCAATGATGAAGATATCAATTCTTGGTCGGTACAAAAACGAGCAAAAAATATTGCTGTTGTTTTTTCGAGATTGAATCAAGTGCCAGGAATAACTGTATTTGATTTGGTCGCTTTGGGAAGATTGCCTTATGGAAATGGAGTTAGGCAATTGAAAAAATCTGAAATTGAGTTGATCGAAAATGCATTGAATTTAATAGGAATCGATCATTTAAAAAATAAAATGGCCAATGAATTGAGCGATGGGCAATTGCAAATGGTAATGATTGCTCGAGCTTTGGTACAAGACACTCAGTTGGTGGTGATGGATGAACCGACTTCACATTTGGACATAGAAAATCAATTCAAAATCTTTGAATTGATCGATAGATTATCAAAGGAAACTTCTAAAGTTTTTATAGTGGCATCACATCAAATCGATATGCTTTTACAGAGTTCGACGCAAATTTGGTGGATTGATGAAGGAAGTTTTCATGCGGGTTATCCGGAGCAAATCGCTTATGAACAAAAGATATTCGATAAATTATCACAGCATAAAATTAAATTCAATTATTTGAGTGGTCGATTTGAATTTCAACATCATAAAACCAAAAAAGTAAGTTTCAAAGGCGATGGAAAATCACTTTCTTATTGGCTCATCTCCGCTTTGGACAGAAATGGATTTGCTTTGGATGATCATAGCGATTGGAAAATAGAGGTGAAGGAAGATGAAATCCGATTAAATAATGATAGATTTGAAAGCATTGAAAAATTAATTAATTATCTAAAATCGATTGAAAATGAATAAAAAAATAATAATCACAGGAGCGAGTAGGGGAATTGGAAGAGAATTGGTGAAATGTTTTTTAGAACAAGGTCATGATGTTTTGGCGATTTCGAGAAATGAAGAGAAATTAAAGGAATTGGAAAAATTCGCAACGAAATCTACTTATCGATATTTGGCATTGGATTTGGCTGATTTTGAAGGTTTGACAAAAGTTAAATCGGCAATTGAAGATTGGGATAGAGTAGATGTTTTGTATAATAATGCGGGTTATTTGGTCAACAAACCATTTGATCAAATTACAGAAAAAGATATCGATCAATCGGTTGCAGTCAATTATAAAGCTCCATTTCGACTGATTCAATTGCTTGTGGATCAAATGAATCAAGATTCACATATTGTCAATATTACAACTATGGGCGCAGTACAGGGTTCGGTGAAATTTCCAGGTTTAGCAGCATATTCATCTTCAAAAGTTGGAATCGTAACTTTGACAGAATTGTTGGCAGAAGAATTTGACGAAAATCAACCAAGAATCAACTGTGTCGCTTTGGGTGCTGTGCAAACAGAAATGTTAGAAGAGGCTTTTCCAGGTTATGAAGTTTCTATGACAGCTGAGAAAATGGCTGCTTATTTATATGAATTTGGACTGAATGGTCATTACTTTCAAAATGGAAAAATACTGCAATTGTCGGTTTCAACTCCTTAGTTTTTAAAGATTTAAACTCTGAAGTGATTTTGTAAGTGTAAAAAAATGTTTATATTGTTGTTTTAATTAAAATTAAACACAATTAGAAAATTAACTTTATTATTCGGATTTTTATTATTTGGTAGTTTTACATTATCAAATGTTATTGACTTATAAACCTTAAATTTAAATGAGGTAAATCATAAAAATGAAATTGTTCAATCAAGTCCAAAAAAGACAAAATGTTATAATTACGTATATGATGAAAATGGGAAAATAATTGGAAAAGTAGAGGTTCCATGTCCTGATGAAATAATCATTATAAAAGATTAAACCATAAGAATTTTAAATATGACTATGAGGGTTTTACATGTTTTATTGATTTATATTTTATCGATTCAAATTCAAGCTCAAACTTATTATATTGAATATGATCATATTCGTTCTATAAACTATATGGAGTTTGTTGCCAAAAGTGAATTGTATATAGATTCAAATAAAACACTTTTTCTATTACATCCCTATCAAAATTTATTAAAGGATGGTCAACAAATAAACAATGATTCTGGCAACGGAGTTGTCATGAGCAGTGGTAAAGAGAAATGTGAAAATCCAAGAAAGTATTATCTTGATTATGATGAGCAAAAGCGATTGGAATTTTTATATGAGAGCGATTGTCGTACGTCTATGTGGATAGAAGAGGAGTACGAACCGATAGAATGGACGATTTTAAATGAGACAAAAACCATCGGAGATTTTACTGCTATTGCAGCGGAAGCTTATATAAGTGACAGAAAGTGGATTGCTTATTTCACCTTAGATATACCTATCAATTATGGCCCGTGGCGTTTACATGGTTTGCCTGGATTGGTTTTGGAAGCTCATAGTTTGCCTGATGAAAGAGAAGATGTGTATGTAAATCAAGATGCACCTGAGGTGTTTTCTTTTAAATTGGTTCAATTTAAAGAAACTGATCAATCGATTGAATTTCCTAAAATCAAATCAACCAAAAGCTTTGATGAATATAAAAACAGTATCATCAAACATGAAACTAATTATATCAAGTATTTGAGAAGTTCTGTGCCAAACATGGAATTGGATACCGACATTCCACTGACCAAAAGTTTGGATTTTATAGAAGATAGGACAATTAAAAAATAATTAAATGTTTAAATGTTTTACTTTAAAATATTTTTTCAGTTTAATTTTTGTTCTGTCAACAAGTTTTTGCTTTTCGCAAATAATTGAAGGAGTTGTTTATACAGAAATGAATGAGGGATTACCTCAATGCAACATTTTAATTAGAGATTCTCAAAACCCCAATCAACTTTTAAAACATAGTCTTTCCAATCAAAATGGATCTTATTCAATTGCTATCGATTCGGAAGTAAATGAATTTATTTTGGAGTTTGCTAAATTGGGATATGATTCCGAAAGTTTTCATTTCAAAACTTCTGAAATGAACGAGAAAACCAAGTTGGATGTGACTATGTTTGAATCCATTGTCAGCTTGGATAGTGTTTTTATTCAAAGAGCAGCTCGAATTCAGGTGAAAGAAGACACGGTCAGCTATAGAGCTACAGCATTTTTGGATGGAAGTGAACAGAAGGTTGAAGATCTTTTGCGAAAATTGCCAGGCATACAAGTAGAAGCTGATGGA
>DEQC01000037.1:12376-14610 GCA_002359055.1 Flavobacteriales bacterium UBA3376
AAAAATATGAATGTAGATATAATTGATCAAGTCCAAGCCATAGAAAATTACTCTGAAAATTCATTGTTGTCAGGGATTGAACATACCGATAAAGTAGCTTTGAATTTGAAACTAAAGAAAAACATAGTCGATTTTTCAGGAAATGCATCCTTTGCTTATGGAATTGAAAATCGAAACCAAACCGATATAAATGCATTGGTGATTTCAAAAAGAAATAAGAATTTTTCAAATATTACTTACAATAATTTAGGAGAGAATTTTTCGCCTTTTGATTTCTTTTCAAACAATTCTTTCAACGTAAATCGTTCGAGCGAATCTATAATGGCACCGAAGTTAATTAGAGACAACACTTTTTCAAATCGTTTGGAAAACTCTCGATCGACGATCAACGACAATTGGTTCAATTCGATCAATCATATTTTCAAAGTATCGAATCGTTTGAGTGTGAGATTTATTTTTGCTTATTATCAAGACCAGTTGAACATCAATCAATCCAATACTTCTTATTATGTTTTTGAAGATGGAACGGATTTATCGACTTCTCAAAATGAAACGAATGTGAAAAAACCGGAAGTTTTCAATGGAAGTTTAAAGTTAAATTGGGAAACTTCAAACAACTCTTCTTTAGAATTTTCATCGATTTGGAACAAAGAAAATATCAGCACTCGTTCAAATTTGTTAACGAATGATCAAAATGATTTAAATACATCCTTACACACTAAAAGTTATTTTACCCAACAGCAGCTTTTGTTTACTCAAAAGCTAAATGATCAAAATGCGATTCAAATAAAAAGTTCATTTACTTACAATGATAGTCCTCAAAACTTCAATCTTCATCCAGGTTTAGATATTCTGACGGGTCAAATAGCTTTAGGTGTTGAAAATCAGCAGTTAAGTAATTTTTTGAAAAAGAATTGGAACTTTGAGACCATTTTATTTGGCTTAAATGAAAATGATAAATTTCAATTATCAGCTTTTTTGAATTTTAATCAAAATCGATTGAAATCTCAGCTTTATCAAAATGAACAGATAATCAATGAGTTGTATCTAAACGATTTAGAATACGACAGATTGCAAACTAAATTTGAAGGAGAATATAATTTTGAATTCGATCGATTGAACGTAAAAACTGCTTTGGCAATTAAAAATTATTGGTGGAAGAGGGTTGAAAACTTGAATGAAATCAATACAAACAATGAAAAGTTAGTGTTTTCTCCTTCTTTGAATCTAAACTATCAATTGAATCCTTTGATGAAAGTTTTTGCAAATTATAGTTATGACCAAACACCTGTGAATGATAATAGACTGTACACTTCTTATGTTCTGACTTCAAATCGTTCGATGAGTAGAAACGAATTTTCAGAGAAATTTCATAAAAAGCATCATATAATAGTTGGGTATAATATATATGATATGTACAAACTGTTTGCTTTGAATTTTAATATCAATTATATCGTTCATAAAAACAATTTCTTTGCGAACACACTTGTGACTGAAGACTTAACCAAAATCGAATACTTATTTCTTCCAGAATCGAATAGTAGTTTTAGTTCGATCTTGAGTTTAGAGAAATTCATTCCTGCATTTGACACAACTTTCAGGCTAAGTGGGATTTATACGAATAATCAATACAAAAACATCGTTAATAATTCAGATATAAGAGACAATCAGTTGGAGTATTATCAAATAGGTTTGCTTGGTAAATCGGCTTTTAAGTCATGGATTAATTTCGAAAATGAGTTTAAACTTTCATATACCACTGCAAAAGCCAAAGGCATAGATCAGAAATTTAATAACACATATATAAATAATACGTTCAAACTCATTTTAAAACCTCATCATTATATAACATCAACTCTCAACTATGATTACTTTTCACCCAATCAAAAACACAGCATTGATTATCATTTTGTAGATGCAACTGTCCGCTATTCGAATCCAAATAAAAATTTCACTTATAGTTTAATAGCAAAAAATATCACTAACAATAAGTATTTCGATGAAATAATGATTTCAGATTATTATGAATCTTTCTCTTCCCAGAGTTTAAATAGGGCATATCTATTATTAGGTATAGGATTTAGTTTTTAACCAATTCTATCAGGTCCACAAGAACAGTCTCAAATAAATTCAAAATATTTTCATGTTCTACAAATCAGATATTCAATCAGTTGAAAAGTTTGGTTAAATTTCTTTCAAAAATAACTTAAAAAAGGTTTGCAAGTTGTGTAAAG